>NZ_BAAHXP010000085.1:0-200 GCF_054656715.1 Hydrogenobaculum acidophilum | reverse complement strand
CTATTCTTAAGAGCTGGTTTTAACAACGGACAAACAGAGGATTTTGCCTATACAGATGTAGATAGAGATATAGCAGGTGGAATATCAATAAACGGTATACATTGGAAAAGACCCCAAGACCAAGTAGGGATAGGTCTTGCGATAAACGCTCTTTCAAACACTCACAAAAGATATTTAGAATCTGGGACCATCAACGAGCC
>NZ_BAAHXP010000084.1:0-203 GCF_054656715.1 Hydrogenobaculum acidophilum | reverse complement strand
TTACCACCTTTTGAACGCTCAATAATAACGCTACTACCTTCTACTTTGATTTTCTTTATGTCTCCTACCCTTGCTCCAGTAGTGTATTGCAAAGAAGCCCACGCTTTAGCTCTTTCATAAATGGCTCGTTTGTTTAAGTCATTTTCTTTCATTTTTAACTTGTCAATAGCATCAATAACCTTTTGCGGATTAACAAAAGGCTC
>NZ_BAAHXP010000083.1:0-216 GCF_054656715.1 Hydrogenobaculum acidophilum | reverse complement strand
CTTGGTTGTTATAATCTTGGATTTTTATATCAACATGGCCAAGGTGTCCCACAAAGCTATATAAAAGCAGCTATGCTATTCAAAAAAGCTTGTAAAATGGGCAGTGGTGCTGGTTGTACTGGTCTTGGATCTTTATATAAAGATGGCCAAGGCGTTCCACAGAGCTATATAAAAGCAGCTACACTATACGAAAAAGCTTGTAAAATGGGCAGTGGT
>NZ_BAAHXP010000082.1:0-224 GCF_054656715.1 Hydrogenobaculum acidophilum | reverse complement strand
AAAGAAGCTTTTTCTGGCAACAAAGAGCTATTTAAAGGTCTATATCTATACGACAATTGGGATTGGAATAAAAAGTATCCTATTGTAAAGTTTGATTTAAGTCAGGCTTATCCTGATACAGAGGAAAAGCTTGAATATTCTCTGACATCTTTCTTAGAAGATGAGGCTAAAAAACACTCTATAGTGCTTGAGAAAAAGTATTTAGGTTTAAAATTCCAAGAACT
>NZ_BAAHXP010000081.1:0-227 GCF_054656715.1 Hydrogenobaculum acidophilum | reverse complement strand
GGTAATCCAGCTTGTGGAGACGCTATGCTTTTTACTATAAAGGTAAACCCTCAAAATGATATCATAGAAGACGTAAGATTTAAGACATTTGGATGTGGTTCTGCTATAGCAGTCTCTTCTATGCTCACAGAGATGATAAAGGGCAAAGACATAAACTATGCTTTAAATCTAACTTACAAAGATATATTTGACCAGCTAGGTGGATTACCACCTCAAAAGATACACTG
>NZ_BAAHXP010000080.1:0-229 GCF_054656715.1 Hydrogenobaculum acidophilum | reverse complement strand
AAAGCCAACGGCGTACTTCAACAGCTGAATATGGGGGTAGCGTTACTTTAAAGTGATATGATATATATCACCTTTGGGAAATTTTTGTGTTTACGAAAAATCAATGTTTTCCCCAGCTCTGTTATATATCATAAACACTAGCTAATCATTGATAGAGAAAGCTTTACAGCTATCTGTTCTATATCACCTTTCGTAGTAAATTTTTTACAAATAATACAATTTATATCAT
>NZ_BAAHXP010000079.1:0-235 GCF_054656715.1 Hydrogenobaculum acidophilum | reverse complement strand
TCAACCTAAAAGGCAAGGTAGATATATACAAGACCAAATCAAATCGCTTCAGAGCCGTTATACACTTCAAACCACGCTCTGTACAATACAAAGACGCTATTCTTGACTTCTATCTATATCCTAGCACTGTATCCAAAAACAAAAGAACTCATAAAGAAAATTTCATTGAAATGCTTAGGATTTTTAAGCTTGTCTTTGAGTTTTACGAGCTAAGGTTTGACCCATCTTTCATGAG
>NZ_BAAHXP010000078.1:0-236 GCF_054656715.1 Hydrogenobaculum acidophilum | reverse complement strand
ACACCACAAATAAAGGAAGGATTGATTTATCCGCTTTTATAGGAGATAAAATATACATTATAGAGTTTAAACTATCAGACAAGCCATCTGATGACCCACTAAAACAGATAAAAGAGAAAAAGTATTATGAAAAGTATCTATCCGAAAATAAAGAAGTATATATAGTGGGTATAGAGTTTTCTGATACGGATAAAAACATAGTAGGTTTTGGATGGGAGAGGATAAAATAAGTTTTT
>NZ_BAAHXP010000077.1:0-241 GCF_054656715.1 Hydrogenobaculum acidophilum | reverse complement strand
TTTGATAAGTATTTAAATGAGTTGGGTATAGAACACTATTATAGCTACCCAAGAACACCTAAAACAAATGCTAATGTGGAAAGAGTTATAAGGACTATAGAAGAAGAGTTATGGTTTATAGAAGGAACAGATTATCCTATTGATTACCTTAATACTCTATTAAAGAAATACCTAGACAAATATAACTTTGTAAGACCTCACTGTGCTCTAGGATACAGAACTCCTAGAGAAGTAGCTTATA
>NZ_BAAHXP010000076.1:0-241 GCF_054656715.1 Hydrogenobaculum acidophilum | reverse complement strand
ATAATCTCTCTATGGATGATAAAGAAGGATTAGAAGAGCATTGGAAAGAGATTGAAGAGTTAAGAAACATCCAATCCTCAGATGTTCTTTTTAAGCTCATCATGAAAAATCCAGAGAACATAAAAACATTCTTACAGGCCTATGAACCAAAACTAGCCAAACATCTTGATTTAGAAAGCATCAGGATATTAGATACAGAAAAATACAATACTATTGAAGGTAAAAAGAAATACTTAGACTT
>NZ_BAAHXP010000075.1:0-245 GCF_054656715.1 Hydrogenobaculum acidophilum | reverse complement strand
CTTGACGAATACATACCTTCTCCTCAAAGAGAAACCGACAAACCATTCTTGATGCCTATAGAAGACGTCTTTACCATCTCTGGTAGAGGTACTGTGGTCACAGGTAGAGTAGAAAGAGGTGTGCTAAAACCCGGTGAAGAAGTAGAGATAGTAGGTCTAAGAGAAGAATCCATCAAAACCACCGCCACTTCTGTAGAAATGTTTAGGAAAATCCTAGACGAAGCACTCCCCGGTGACAACGTAGG
>NZ_BAAHXP010000074.1:0-250 GCF_054656715.1 Hydrogenobaculum acidophilum | reverse complement strand
CTGCCACGATTTACAAGTCTACCACGATCAACAAGTCTGCTACGATTTATTGGCTAAAATCTCTCTAAGAGCCTTTCAAACTCTTCAATAGAGCTTATTGTTTTAGCTTGATTCTTCAGATAATCTAAGAAGTTTATATCATCTATTTGTTTTAGCTGATTTGTCATATCACTTAAATCTGTATTTGGGAATCTAAGAGATAGTATGTCGGTTATGGCTTCTATCTTTCCTTCTATTTTCCCTTTTATTC
>NZ_BAAHXP010000073.1:0-266 GCF_054656715.1 Hydrogenobaculum acidophilum | reverse complement strand
ATAGCTCAACCAGAAGTAAAAGGATATTATCTTCAAACACAACTTTTATACGATAGATACGTAGGTATAGGAAAACCAGCTATAGCCTTTAGATACGAGCAAGATGAAGATAAAAATTACTACGTAGACCCAAGCACCAACGGATTTACCGATGCAAAGATTGGACTTTTTAGCACAGCTATCGATTATTACATATCTGGTTTAAATGCAAACGTTGGATTAGAAGCCACGAGAGTAGTGCCAAATGCAAGCCTTATAGGTGCTAC
>NZ_BAAHXP010000072.1:0-269 GCF_054656715.1 Hydrogenobaculum acidophilum | reverse complement strand
TCAAGTCCAGATAAAGGCATATTCTTACAGCTTTTGTCCTATATCTATGCCAAGTATGAAGAGGCCTACAGAGGAAATAAAGAGTTTCCTAACATTGTACCTATGGTAATCTATGTAGGCAAAGAGGATTGGAACATAACAATTTCTACTGTTAAAGATATTCCCATTGATGAAGAGGTAAAAGATTACCTTTTTAACCTTGCATATACTCTTAAAACTCCAAAAGATATGGACCCAGAGAAAGTAGAGGCTATAAGAAAAGACGTAGA
>NZ_BAAHXP010000071.1:0-285 GCF_054656715.1 Hydrogenobaculum acidophilum | reverse complement strand
GAGCTGGCTAAAAATATTCCTCAGGCCTTTATAAAGGCTTTGGTTGGCATAGAGGCCAAATCCATACTTTCCACTGAATATCAGGACTTCCAATTAAAACCTGACTTTGTTCTAGAATTAGTTAACGGAGACATTCTTCACATAGAATTTCAATCTGATAACGATGAAAACATGCTTTACAGGATGCTTGGATATTACCATCTTATCAAAAATACCTATAAGGATAGGAAAATAATACAGGTTGTACTCTATATAGGTGAAGGCCAAGCAAACATGCCTAACAAG
>NZ_BAAHXP010000070.1:0-293 GCF_054656715.1 Hydrogenobaculum acidophilum | reverse complement strand
TAGCTCATACAAAATCTCAGTTCTTAGCTTATAATATAGTGAGCTATGGCAATGATACCTATAGAGGTTTACGAGATTTTAGAAGAACGATTGGGAAAAGAGGATGCAAAAGCTATTCTACATGCTTTAGAAAAATCTCTCAATGCTATAGAAGAAAAAGCTAAAGAGGAAAAAGAGATAGCTAAAATAAAAATAAGACAAGAACTAACCAACGAAGTTGTAACCAAGGGTGAATTTTACACAGAAACCAAAAGACTTGAAGATTTAATACAAACCGAAGTAAAAAGACTTGA
>NZ_BAAHXP010000069.1:0-295 GCF_054656715.1 Hydrogenobaculum acidophilum | reverse complement strand
ATGTAGCTTGGGATTACGGAGCGGATACAAGAGGTTTTACCATAGGTATAGAATCTGGTGTTGTACAAAAATTCTATTCTTTTAAAATAGCTATAGGAGGAGAGCCTACGATGGCAAACGGAAACACTTATGACCAGTCAGGAGCATACAGCCTAAACACTCAGCTTTCTCTAAGACCAAACAATATAGGGACTGTAATAAGGCTTCTTGGTATGCTAAACTACGGCAGAATGGGAAGCTATGAAAAAGCTATAAACAACTTTAGCTACTACTATTCTCCTCAAAGCCCTTGCTA
>NZ_BAAHXP010000068.1:0-301 GCF_054656715.1 Hydrogenobaculum acidophilum | reverse complement strand
TTTACAGCTGCTCCTATGCCTATAAACTCTGTTACAAGGGTAAAGGTGTTTGCAATGAAAAGGTCTGCCAAAGAAAACAAACCCCAAAATTTGCCAAACTTCTTGTATATAAGCTCCGCATGACCTTCTTTTGTAACAGCCCCAAGCCTTACAGTCATCTCTTGGACTACGAAAGCAAGCAAAGACATTATAACCACAGCACCCACCAACGTATATCTCGTCTGAGCCCCTGTGACTGCATACGTGGTGATACCACCAGCATCGTTATCTGCCATCATCACTAAAAAGCCAGGACCTAAAA
>NZ_BAAHXP010000067.1:0-301 GCF_054656715.1 Hydrogenobaculum acidophilum | reverse complement strand
GTTATCATGTTCTTTATATAGTCTGCGTGTCCAGGACAGTCTACGTGAGCGTAGTGTCTTTTTGGTGTTTCGTATTCTACGTGGGTTATATTGATGGTTATACCTCTTTCTTTTTCTTCTGGTGCTTTGTCTATTTCCTCATAGCGATAGCATTTTGCCTTACCGCCTGGCAATACACCAGCACCCAACACACATGTAATAGCAGAGGTCAAGGTAGATTTACCATGGTCAACGTGACCTATGGTACCTACGTTGATGTGCTCTTTTTCTCTAACAAACTTTTCCTTTGCCATAAAACACT
>NZ_BAAHXP010000066.1:0-331 GCF_054656715.1 Hydrogenobaculum acidophilum | reverse complement strand
ATGACCCAATATTTGATAAAACTTGTAAAACAAAAGAGCTAACATAAAAAGCACGTATATCCTTAAAAATATCAAAGAAAACTTTACCCAAAAATTATATCTGCTCATAATCCTTAACCTCCTGGAAACAACGTTTGGAAAGCGTATACCACAGAAAGCACCATAACAAATATTATTATCAAAGCCACAAATACGTTTGACCATAAGCTGTTTGTATAACTACCCATAAGCTCTTTATCGTTTAAGAGTAAAAGCAAAAACAACAAGGCTGGTGGTAGTAAGAAAGTATTCATTACTTGCACGAGCAAGTTAATAACAATCAAAGGTGCAT
>NZ_BAAHXP010000065.1:0-333 GCF_054656715.1 Hydrogenobaculum acidophilum | reverse complement strand
TCTAAGTCTTTTCTTATAGCCTCTACTTTCTCTGGGTCCATATCTTTTGGAGTTTTAAGAGTATATGCGAGGTTAAAAAGGTAATCTTTTATCTCTTCATCAATGGGAATGTCTTTAACAGTGGAAGTTGGTATGTTCCAATCTTCTTTGCCTACATAGATTACCATAGGTGCAATGTTAGGAAACTCTTTATTTTCTCTGTAGGCCTCTTCGTACTTAGCATAGATATAGGACAAGAGCTGTAAGAATATGCCTTTATCTGGACTTGATTTATGCTTGTATAAGTTCACATACACTATGGACACTTACCTTTGTTAAAATTTTCTATAAACC
>NZ_BAAHXP010000064.1:0-336 GCF_054656715.1 Hydrogenobaculum acidophilum | reverse complement strand
GTTGGTAATCTGCCTTATGGGATTTTTTTCTTTATTTCTTTCTAAAGTAATTTTAGAAAAGTATGTACTTTATAAGCTGGATATTATGTAAGTGTTATTTTTGGCTTTATAGATGCTTTTGCATTCCTGATATATATCATATTTGTTAAAAAGACTGATATACAATGATTCTACAATGTATTCAAACACTCCTTTTCCAAATCTCAGAAAAATGCAAAAAACTTATTTTCGCGGCTTTATTTAAACTACACCATATCCATGTAACCATTGCCAAACAATAAATTTTATGCTACAATATATTTATATTGTTTACGGGTTTTATCTGAACTATGTGGG
>NZ_BAAHXP010000063.1:0-354 GCF_054656715.1 Hydrogenobaculum acidophilum | reverse complement strand
TTGGTTAAAATCGTAGTTCAAAAACTGAGTCCTTGGGGAGTTTGCATATTTGTTGTTGTCAAAATCATCTCCTATAGAAAATTTACCTATCTTGATATAAAAGTAATCTTGGGGATAGTATCCTGGAAGTTGATCTGCATGTCTTTTTTGATAGCTTAGTTTGTTTGACAAAGCTTTTGTGTATATAATATAAGCTCTTGCTATGTAGGGGTTTTTGCCAAGGTTTGCAGTACCAGACCTTATGTATAGATAATTTGGATATCCAGCTATTCCTTGACCACCACCTACACCATTTCCTTTAAAAAGCGCTATATCAAGATAAGCCTGTATATTTGAAGTAAGATTTGAACCTAT
>NZ_BAAHXP010000062.1:0-365 GCF_054656715.1 Hydrogenobaculum acidophilum | reverse complement strand
AACACCAACCACTAAACATTAAAGTTATTATAGCATAGCTTTACAACTTTTAGTATGTTATAAATGGTTAAGCTCTGAACTTTTAATAGAAAATATTCACATCTTTCATCTATTGGCCTATAGAAAAGTTGTTTAGCATTCTTCATATGGAACCTCAAAAACCTTGTGCAAATTGTAAACCGTCATGTCTTATTAACACAAACAAACATATATATTCTTACTTCCAGCTCCTATTTACCTATAGCCTTGCAAGCCTTCCTTTCTCCAAGCTTACAAGCTAATTTGTATAATTTATAAGCAGTGTCTATGTTAGCTTGAACTCCTATACCTTTATTATAAAATACGGCAAGATTACTACAACCAGT
>NZ_BAAHXP010000061.1:0-386 GCF_054656715.1 Hydrogenobaculum acidophilum | reverse complement strand
CCTATTGCAAATATGGTACCAGCGTATTTACCCAAAAATGGTACCAAAGCCCTTGCTGCTTCTGAGGCATCTTGTATGTTGTTGTAAGGAGGATGTCCATATAACACAGCCCCTGTGGTTATAATGATTGAAGCTGCCACTACAGCAGTGCCAATACTCCCTATAAAGGTATCTATCCTACCTATATTTATATCATCTATACCCATCTTCCTATCTACCACAGCACTTTGTTGGAAGAAAAGCATCCAAGGGGCTATAGTGGTACCTATGTTTGCTATAAAAAGTGTTAGAAATGTAGGTGAAAATATGTCTATACCTTGGAATGTGAAGGACTTTAACACCTCTTTCATGTCAGGATGAGCTTTTATAGCCGCTGGTATAAAAAC
>NZ_BAAHXP010000060.1:0-412 GCF_054656715.1 Hydrogenobaculum acidophilum | reverse complement strand
CATCTTGATTTAGAGAGCATTAGGATATTAGATACAGAAAAATACAATACCATAGAAGGTAAAAAGAAATACCTAGACTTGGCCTTTGAGGTGAATGTAAAAGATAAAGACGAAAAGATAGAGCTTTATTTTATAGTAGAGCATAAGTCAAGTCCAGATAAAGGCATATTCTTACAGCTCTTGTCCTATATCTATGCCAAATATGAAGAGGCCTACAGAGAAAACAAAGAGTTTCCTAATATTGTACCTATGGTAATCTATGTAGGCAAAGAGGATTGGAACATAACAACTTCTACTATTAAAGATATTCCCATTAATGAAGAGGTAAAAGATTACCTTTTTAACCTTGCATATACTCTTAAAACTCCAAAAGATATGGACCCAGAGAAAGTAGAGGCTATAAGAAAAGACG
>NZ_BAAHXP010000059.1:0-455 GCF_054656715.1 Hydrogenobaculum acidophilum | reverse complement strand
ATACAAAAGCTTTCTGAAAAATACAACGAAAAAGTAGTAATACTAGTGGATGAGTACGATAAGCCTATTCTTGATGTTATAGAGGATATAGAAAAAGCAAGAAGAAATAGGGATATACTTAAAAAGTTTTTTGAGATATTAAAGCCCTCTGACCCATACATAAAGCTCGTATTTCTTACTGGAGTATCAAGATTTTCAAAGGTCTCTATATTTAGCGGGTTAAATCAGCTTCAAGATATTACGTTGAATGAAGAGTTTGCTTCGATATGTGGTTATACAGAAAAAGAGCTTGAAAGTGTATTTGATGACAGACTAAAAGATTTTGACAAGGATAAGATAAGAGAGTGGTACAACGGTTATAGTTGGCTTGGAGAGAAAGTGTACAATCCTTTTGATATATTGCTTCTTTTTTCAGAGAAAAGATTTAGAGCCTTTTGGTTTGAAACAGCTACACC
>NZ_BAAHXP010000058.1:0-458 GCF_054656715.1 Hydrogenobaculum acidophilum | reverse complement strand
TGAGCTTAAAAAGAACATCTGAGGATTGGATGTTTCTTAACTCTTCAATCTCTTTCCAACGCTCTTCTAATCCTTCTTTATCATCCATAGAGAGATTATAACACCAATTGTATGAGTTGCTGTACATTGTGATAAGTATGCCACACGCTAACACTTACACTTAAAAAAAATATACCAAATTTTCATCTCATTACTCCAATATTAGAAACTTTATTACTGTAAGCTATTTCTCTAGGAGTTCTGTATCCTAGAGCACAGTGAGGTCTTACAAAGCTATATTTGTCTAGGTATTTCTTTAATAGAGTATTAAGATCCTAAACTTTTAACCATAAAAACTTACCTCCTTCATTTTCATTTATTGGTTTATAGAAAATTTTAACAAAGGTAAGTGTCCATGGTGTATGTGAACTTATACAGTGTTTTTATCTTCTTGGTGCATTTTTTCATATTAAAAGCCA
>NZ_BAAHXP010000057.1:0-501 GCF_054656715.1 Hydrogenobaculum acidophilum | reverse complement strand
TTTAAGATGATGCTTAAATCAATCCTTCCTTTGTTTGTATTGTCTTCGGCTATTATATTAAGACCAGCACCGTTTAAAAGAGCGTATACAACAGATGCATAAAACCCCTCGTATGAGTCTATATCGTTTTTCCTGTACCAATCATGAGGTATACTTGCAAAAAAGCTATACAGTGTATCTTTTAGCTTGTCTATTTCTTTGTTTCTAAGAGCTTGTTTTATATTAAACTCCGTTTCAGTTATCTTATTAGCATCAAATTTTAGATAGTAAAGTAAAAAGTTGTTAAAGCTCTTTCTTACCTCTAAATTTGGATAGGATAATATGTATATACCATCTTCTTCTAAAAACTCTTTTATAGTAAGATACCCTGATTGAAACAAAAGATTTTCAACCATAATGTTATCCACATCAAGATTTGACAGTATTTCATCTCCTACTTTTAAGTTTTCTAAATTTGGTATGTAGTACTTGTTTTCTCTTAGCATCTTTGTTAAGAATGTG
>NZ_BAAHXP010000056.1:0-553 GCF_054656715.1 Hydrogenobaculum acidophilum | reverse complement strand
CATCTTTCTTTTCTCGTTTCACATAAAGGGTTTATTCTGTCTTTTTTGTCATTTTTCACCGTATTTTCTAATCTTTATCACTTATTCTTCATAAACAAAATCAACTTTCTGATTTCTTTTTTTCTTTAAACCTCTACTTTTTCACATCTTATTTTTTAATTTAGCCAATATTAATAACTTGTTTTCTTTCAAAGAAAGAAAACAAGCATGGCTTGTGTTAGGGAGCCTTTGTTCTTTAGGTTTTCTTTGTTCTTTAGTTATTATTTTGACTTTAGTCGTGAAATAGCCATGTCTGGCGGAGGTTGGTAAGAAAAAATTCTTATTTTTTTAATGAAGAAATATGATATATGTTGTTTAAAAATGTATATGGATTAGTCGGATAAGCTTGTAAATTTCTTTCTACTATTCTATCAATCTAAAGGTTTTATAGCTACTACGTAAGCTTTATTTATCACTATGTAATCGTTTTTCTTTTCATCAAGCACCAGTTGTATTTCGTATCTGGCCTTTGCTTTGATGATACCTTGAAGTTTCAGTATTGTATTTCCATAGC
>NZ_BAAHXP010000055.1:0-556 GCF_054656715.1 Hydrogenobaculum acidophilum | reverse complement strand
TATCTTTCTTTTCTCGTTCTACGATAAATGGGATACTCTGTCTTTTTTGTCATTTTTCACCGCATTTTCTAATCTTTATCACTAACTCTTCATAAACAAAATCAACTTTCTGATTTCTTATTTCCTTTAAACCTCTACTTTTTCACATCTTATTTTTTAATTTAGCCAATATTAATAACTTGTTTTCTTTCATAGAAAGAAAACAAGCATGGCTTGTGGTGGGGAGCCTTTGTTCTTAGGTTTTCTTATGTCTTTGGTTATTATTTTGACTTTAGTTGTGAGATAGCCATGTCTGGTGGAGGTTGGTAGGAAAGGAATCCTATTTATTTATTTAGGAAAAAATATGATATATGTCGTTTAAAAATGTATATAGATTAATTAGATAAGCTTGTAAATTTCTTTCTACTATTCTATCAATCTAAAGGTTTTATAGCTACTACGTGAGCTTTGTTTATTACTATGTAATCGTTTTTCTTTTCATCAAGCACCAGTTGTATTTCGTATCTGGCCTTTGCTTTGATGATACCTTGAAGCTTTAATATTGTGTTTCCATAGT
>NZ_BAAHXP010000054.1:0-563 GCF_054656715.1 Hydrogenobaculum acidophilum | reverse complement strand
TGATTACCCATAGAAAGAAGATAGAAAATTTAAAAACATATCTTGATGAAAAGGCGTTTATGGCTTATGCAGAGATAGTTAATTTACTCATAAGACAAGATGAAAAAACAAAAAAGTTATTTAAAGAAATATCAAGAAAGATAGTTAAAGATGGAGCGTTTTTATTAGAAGATAAATACGACATAGACATGCTAAATACAATATCTTATTTTGCTGAAAAAGAAATCCTTTTCTACGATCCTATGAGCCTAAAAGTAAACGGCAACAACAGAACCTACGAAAAAGGGATGGAGATATTGCTCTCAAAACATGGTTAAGATTTTATATACCAAGTTTGCCAAGATAAGATGACATTTTATACGATACAATATTTATAGTGGAAAACAAAGAACATAAGCAATTTGACATAGTATTTAGAGAGATAATAGGGAGTAGAATACCTAAGTCTTTGGTGAAGATTATATCAAACAAAGAGCCCCTAAGACTCATAGAGCCTAATCTTCCAAAAACTATTGATAGAACTGTAGACACTCTCATAGAAACCAAATCAGGGGATATACTTC
>NZ_BAAHXP010000053.1:0-677 GCF_054656715.1 Hydrogenobaculum acidophilum | reverse complement strand
ATTAAACCATCCTATCATCCTTGAAGATCAAGATATAGGCTTAGGTTATCAGCTCATAGAACAAGCAGAAGAAAGGGTGAGGTTCTACGACCTATACAGAGAGCTTAAAAACTTACAAAAACGCTATAACGTTTACTATCACACAAAAAAAAGGAAACATCCTATTAAGACACCTTCTTTTATGTTAAGAGGAAAACAACATTCTTCCATACAAGAACACTACAAAACCTCTGTAAAAACCCTTTCAGACAAACATCAAAGTCACAGGTTTATAAACGTAATGCTTCCAGCTTGCGGTTGGGCTAAATCAATAGGCCTAAGCGAAGACTTTGTTAGGTCCGTATTATGCGAACTTCTATCAGACAAAGAAAACTTTAACAAAGACTTTCAAAAAGCTTGGAAGTATGCAAAAGAAATAGACTTTGGAAATATCACCAAAGACAATCTACTAGGCAAAACCTACGAAGATGTGTCTAATGAAGTGCTAACACTACTCTTAAAACGAAGATACACAAGACAAGAGTTAATAAAAAGAGTATTTCAAAATCAAAAATGGCTTTGCGATAGGGTTTTAAACTTCCTTCAAAAAGCAGGTTTTGTAGAAATCAAATCAAAAACTCAAGGAAGAGGAAGACCTAAGACACTTATATTTATTACCCATAAAGGAAGAAGGTTTG
>NZ_BAAHXP010000052.1:0-680 GCF_054656715.1 Hydrogenobaculum acidophilum | reverse complement strand
AGAATTAATAAATGAAAGCGAGGTCGGTGCTTACTAGTTTCAATCCCATAAGGCAGATTACCAACAATTGTGATGAACTGACACATGTAGAAGATGTATAGTTTCAATCCCATAAGGCAGATTACCAACTATTTGATGACTATTACTCTGTCAGAAACTCTACGTTTCAATCCCATAAGGCAGATTACCAACTTCCTATAAGCAAAAATATAAGACCAGATCATTATAGTTTCAATCCCATAAGGCAGATTACCAACATTCAAGAGTATGAATTTCATGTATCAGAAAATTTGTTTCAATCCCATAAGGCAGATTACCAACTTAAATCTCACAAGTTGGAGGGCGCCGAATGGTGGGTTTCAATCCCATAAGGCAGATTACCAACTATCTACTCATTCGGAAATGGCTCCGAAACAAGTTTGTTTCAATCCCATAAGGCAGATTACCAACTGGAAGTCCCGACTTTTCAAGAATTGACCTAGCGTAGTTTCAATCCCATAAGGCAGATTACCAACGAAATGTTGCTTTCAGCCCTCAAGAGGTGGTGGGGGTTTCAATCCCATAAGGCAGATTACCAACTTATATAAGTATCTAATTTTTGTGTGGAAAGGAGGTAGTTTCAATCCCATAAGGCAGATTACCAACTAAAACACCTTTTGAAAAGAAGGAAGATTATTTAT
>NZ_BAAHXP010000051.1:0-680 GCF_054656715.1 Hydrogenobaculum acidophilum | reverse complement strand
GTTAAACCATCCTATCATCCTTGAAGATCAAGATATAGGCTTAGGCTATCAACTCATAGAACAAGCAGAAGAAAGGGTGAGGTTCTACGACCTATACAGAGAGCTTAAAAACTTACAAAAACGCTATAACGTTTACTATCACAAGAAAAAGAAACATCCTATTAAGATACCTTCTTTCATACTAAAAGAAAAACCACGTACTTCTATACAAGAATATTACAAAACCTCTGTAAAAACCCTTTCAGACAAACATCAAAGTCACAGGTTTATAAACGTAATGCTTCCCGCTTGTGGTTGGGCTAAATCAATAGGCCTAAGCGAGGACTTTGTTAAGTCCGTACTATGCGAACTTCTATCAGACAAAGAAAACTTTACCAAAGACTTTCAAAAAGCTTGGAAGTATGCAAAAGAAATAGACTTTGGAAATATCACCAAAGAACAAGACAATCTACTAGGCAAAACCTACGAAGATGTGTCTAATGAAGTGCTAACACTACTCCTAAACAGAAGATACACAAGACAAGAGTTAATAAAAACAGTATTTCAAAATCAAAAATGGCTTTGCGATAGGGTTTTAAGCTTTCTTCAAAAAGCAGGTTTTGTAGAAATCAAATCAAAAACTCAAGGAAGAGGAAGACCTAAGACACTTATATTCATTACCCCTAAAGGAAGAAGATTTA
>NZ_BAAHXP010000050.1:0-790 GCF_054656715.1 Hydrogenobaculum acidophilum | reverse complement strand
TTGGTCTATAAATATTGTATTGGAGCTTAAGATGAGGACATGGGCTAAGTGAAGCTCTTTGGTGAGTCTTACGCAAAAATTTAAAAATTCTTTTATAAGCTCTTTTCCTCCGTTTATGTAAAGTCCTTCAAGAGTCTGGATTTCATCTATTATAATGATGGGTTTTTGGGTTTTAGCGATGTTGTCTAGTTCTTCTAATATTGCATCAAAAAGGTCTAAGGACTTATCTTTTACTTGCAATAGCTTTTGGGCCTCCAATCTTAGTATACCTATATTTATCCTCGCCCCTAAACTATACTCTGTATCTTCTTTTTTAGGCTTTATAAAAGTTTCTAAAAACATGCTGTAATTTGCTATGAGCTTTCCTCTAAGGTTTATATATTTTACCCAAAAGCCGTTTTTTGGATTTTGATGTTCAAAATCTTCAAATAGTTCGTTTTCTACGATGTATTCAATAAGCGTAGTTTTACCAGCAGATTTGGGACCGTATATCCAAAGGATTTTTTCTGGAAGCTCTTCAAAACGCTCCATGAAAAATTTCATTTCTTTGGTTCTATTTACAAACGGAAATCCCCTAAAAATTCTTTTTTCCATATAATAAATATATCAAAAAATGAGCTTATAAACTCTTCCCAAAAACCGAAAAAGATTATACACCACATATTAGATACCATAGAAAACTTAGAAGTGTGGGATAAGATGCTTTCAGGCATTTATCTTAAAGATACGCCAATAAAAACCTTGCTTTTTCAAACTAGATATCTTAAGATAAAAACCTGCAACCCCGAAA
>NZ_BAAHXP010000049.1:0-815 GCF_054656715.1 Hydrogenobaculum acidophilum | reverse complement strand
CTCTCCCATGAATTCAGTTCCATTGTCTGTCTGCACTTTGCCAATGCTAAATCCAAAATACTTCATAGCCTCTTGGATAAATAGCTTTGTATTCCTTGATGTTTTTCTCTCATATATCTTTGCGAACACTAGCCTGCTGTATTTATCTATAGCTGTGTACTGATAATAAGTTGTGCCTCTTAAAACAAGATGCTTTAGGTCTATTTGGATTACCTCTCCCGGAGCTCTAGCTCTAAGACTAGTTTTCGTTCTTCTCCTATTTTGGTTTTGCTTTCTCTTTTGCTTAATACTCTTTGTCCTCTCAATAAGACCAAAAGCTTTCAAAACCCTATACACTGTAGAAGGAGATACCTTTATACCTTTCTCTCTTTCTAAATATCTTGCTATCTTTTCTTTGCTCCAAGTGGGATTTTCATTTCTTACTCTTATTACATCAAGCTCGTATTGCTTTCTTACAGTAGGAGCTCTTTTTCTCAACGGAGTTTTAGGTCTATCTAGTAAACCTTTTAGCCCATGCTTCTCATACCTTCTTAGCCATTTGTAAAATGTAGTTCTTGATATGCCAAAGTGTCTACATGTTTTGGCTATATTACCTACATTTTTATAATACTCTATCCAACTAAGTCTAACTTTTGCTTCCCTTGTAAGCTTTATATCATTGACATACTTTAGCTTTTTAACTAAACTTGAAGGATAGAGGGTAAACAAAGTGGTCTGGGTACCTATCCTTCCCTTCATGGTACCCACCTCCTTTCTAATGTTGTGTAAGTTCTTCCTAAACTTTTAACCATAAAAGCTTACCTCCTTCATTTATT
>NZ_BAAHXP010000048.1:0-937 GCF_054656715.1 Hydrogenobaculum acidophilum | reverse complement strand
AGGTTCTCACTCATTGAGGGTTAACTATGCTATAGAGCGTTTTCACGAGCTTATAAATCAAGGCTTTTCAGAAGATATGGCTGATAAGGTTTTAACGAGAGAGTTAGGACACGAAAGAGTAAGTATGTCAAGGTATTACAGGAGAGCTTAGTGAGAATATCTAAAAGCTTTAGGATTGATGAAGATGTGTATTTAACTTTGCAAACTATGGCTAATAGCGAAGGCATATCTGATGGCGTTATGTTAGAGAAGCTCATCTTAGAGCATAATAAAGCCTTAGAGCAAATAAATAAACTCCAAGAAGAGCTTGAGTTAAAGGATAAAGAAATAAAAGCATTAAAAGATAAACTAATAAGCTATGATGCTAGGCTTAAAGAATGTGAGGGCAAGTGGAATAAGTTAGAGATTTCTACTAAAAGAGTTTTGGATAAGTTTGAAGAGACTACAAATGGGCTTGGTGATGCTTTAGAAAGTGTTGTTGAAATGACGAGCAAACAAACGGCTAAAAAGTATTTTGTTTATTCTTTAATAGTGTCAGTTCTTATTGTTATTCTTGTTATTGCCTTGGTGGTTGGTTTGCGTTGGTTGTGATAGTTATAAACAAACCAAGTTATATTTAATTCCAATTAAAAAATCCATGTTATAGTATTTAAATACAATAAGGAGGTTTGACATGAAAAGAAAATTGCTTTTTATAATATCAGCTTTCATAGCAGTGGGTGTTTCTTATGGGATAAGCACTAATGCAGCAAAAGAATTAGCAAAGCACGATTGCTTTGATAAAAACAATCTTAGATAATGTTATTTTGCCTGTGAGCTTGGTAGTGCTTCATCGTGTTTTCATCTTGGACTTTTATATTACAACGGCCAAGGCGTTCCACAGAGCTATATAAAAGCAGCTACGCTATTTGAAAAAGCTTGTAAAATGGGCAGTGGT
>NZ_BAAHXP010000047.1:0-1050 GCF_054656715.1 Hydrogenobaculum acidophilum | reverse complement strand
TAAAAACAGCTTTTTATCTTCTGCTGGTTATATACATTTATTTGGGGCAAAAGCCCCCAAGAGTGCTTTAAATTTTTATTTAAACTTTTTTATGGCACAACCACCATGCGTAGCATTCAATTTCACCGCTCTTAGCCTTTTCTAGTCTATCCTTAGCGCTAAAAGCATCAGAAGCCGGCGGAACGATAACATGGTCTTTAACGAGCTCGTTGTTAGGCCAATTAGCTGGCATCGCTACGCCGTGCTTATCTGAAACTTGAAGAGCTTCAACCATTCTAACTATCTCGTCTATATTTCTACCTAGCTCTTGTGGATAGTATAGCATGGCCCTTATAATACCTTTGTCATCCACTATTATCACCGCTCTAACCGTGTTGGTACCCTTTTGGGGATGAATAAAACCAAGTGCCTCAGAAACGCTTCCCACAGCATCTGCAATTATAGGAAACTCAATCTCTATACCCAACTTTTCTTTAATCCAATTCTCCCATTCTATGTGTGCGAACACTTGATCCACGCTAAGACCTATCAACTCGCAATTTAGAGCTCTAAACTTATCATACCTTTTTTGAAAAGCCACAAACTCCGTAGTACAAACCGGTGTAAAATCAGCCGGATGACTGAACAACACAAACCACTTACCTTTGTAAGCATTTGGAAGGTCTAAAACACCTCTTGTGGTGACAACCTTCATCTCTGGAAAAGCTTCTCCCAACAGAGGGATTCTCTTTTGACCTACTTCTTGCATAATCACTACCTCCTAAATTAATTTAGAATAATTATTAATTAATAATTATTCTAATATAGATAGTATAAACTAACTAACATACACATGCAATGATAAAAATCATTATCATCAAATTAAAATTTTAAATCCCGAATTCTTGAAATATGTTTGAATTTGATATACTTATGCAACGGGCTTCAGCTTTTTCAAAACCAATTAGGCGGAATTGTGGAGTTAGTTTTTCACCTAAGATATCTATTGTCATAAGTCATTTGTGTGATAAAATCTATTGCTGAAAAATAGTTTTTGGTAAGTCCAATACC
>NZ_BAAHXP010000046.1:0-1061 GCF_054656715.1 Hydrogenobaculum acidophilum | reverse complement strand
AGCTCTACCGCTTGCTTTAGCCTTTGAATACATATCTACAAAATCTCTCCTAATACTATCCGATATGTCATTTCTATTTATTGCACTAAAGAGTTTTTCCAAAGCACACATATTGACTTTTAATGTTTTTTCAGTGCAATAAGAAGTTTTATGTTCTAACCAAGCCTTTACATGCTCGTATTTAACATCTACAAACCTTTTTACACCTTGTTTTTTCATATCGTCAGCAAATTCTTTAATAACGCCAACGTATCGCGTATAAATTGAAAACGAGTGAATAAAAGGGCTTGGTTTCTTAGTGTCTCTCTCAATACCCTTACGAGACACACCTATACCTTGTTTCAAATGCCACAATACGTTGTTGGTGGCTTTCCTAATTGGAAGCTTATTGACTAAATCAACGTTAATGTTTAATTCCACGTTTAGCACTACTGCTCTACTTGTAAGGCGAGAGCCAACCTGTACGGCAATTGATTATTAAGATACATATTAGTTGTGTTTTCGTCAAGGGTTTTGTTTACGGAAACTCCGTTTCCGTATACATTGTATACACCCCCAATCCATACCTTTAGCTTGGTTTTATCGCTTCTTATATACCTGTGGTTGCACTTAACAAGTAGCTATCGCTATGGAAGGGGTGCTTCGCCCCCTTCCATACCATCCCCGGACTTAGGGAGCAACGCCCCCTAAGAACCCCTTCTTGCCTTGGCTTCCTAACGGAAGCCTTCGGCAAGGACAAAAAATATCTCAAAAGATTTAAAGAAATTTTCTAAAGAAAATAAGAAAGTCAATTTAACAGCTAAAACGTCTAACCCTTTGAAAACTACCTCTAAAACTCCTTACCAGTCAATGGTTTCCTGACACCAAAATATCAAAATCGTAGTATTCCACCTTCTTAATTTTGTATGCCAGCAAAACATTGATGTATCGTTAAGAAAAATACTCAAAATATATTGCCTATCAACAAGAAAAAGAACAAAAATTAGAAAATTTGATTTTTCTAAAGATGCTTAGACAGGATATCTCTTATCTCGTCTAAAGAGTTGGCTTTAAAAATAGGC
>NZ_BAAHXP010000045.1:0-1062 GCF_054656715.1 Hydrogenobaculum acidophilum | reverse complement strand
TACTTCAAGACAAAAGATATTTCATGAGATATTTCTTATTAGAGATTTACAGAAACGTTAACATTGACTTAGAAAGATTTAAGAGTATATTATCAACATTAGCCTCAGGAGGTGAAGACATGAGAAATTTATTTGAAGATGCCATACAATACGGTAAAAAAGAGGGCATGTTAGAGGGTATAGAAAAGGGTAAGATAGAAGGTAGAATAGAAGGTAGAATAGAAGGTAGAATAGAAGGAGAAATAAAAGGAAAGATCGAAGCCATAATTGACATACTATCTCTTAGATTCCCAAATACAGATTTAAGTGATATGACAAATCAACTAAAGCAAATAGATGATATAAACTTCTTAGATTATCTGAAGAATCAAGCTAAAACAATAAGCTCTATTGAAGAGTTTGAAAGGCTCTTAGAGAGATTTTAGCCAATAAATCGTGGCAGACTTGTGTGGCGTGGCAGACTTGTAAATCGTGGCAGACTTGTAGTCTCTGAATAGGAAATTGAGTTAGAAATATCAAATACTACCAAGCACTCTTTTAAACTCTTCCAAAGAGTTTACTTTCAAAGTTTTCTTTCTCAAATCCCTCAATACTTCCAAGTCTTTTATATTATTTAGTCTATTCTCTATATCCGAAAGCTCTTCTGTGCCAAACCTAAGCCCCAAAATATCCAATATAGACATTTTGGCATCTTCTATCATGCCTTCTTCTATACCTTTTTGTAGACCTTCTTCCAATCCCTTCTCTAACCCTTTCTTAAAAAATGGGTCGTTTTCAATGATTTCTTCAGTTATAATCACTGGCATACTTACCTCCTCATAAAGCCTTACTTTTAATTTAGGATTTAGAGAATATATTGTCAACGCTTCTTCTAAGTATAGTCTTTGCTCTTGTGTTGGTAAAAAGGGTAGTGTTTCTTTGAATTTGGTTAAAAAGTCTTTTATTTGTTCTTCTGTCCTTGCAATGAGCCCTGATATCAAGATATCTGTGGGGTTGTCGCTTTTTATAAGCTCTTTAAAAGGTAGTTCTTTTATATCTATAAGCTTGTAAGAGTAGCTTAGC
>NZ_BAAHXP010000044.1:0-1077 GCF_054656715.1 Hydrogenobaculum acidophilum | reverse complement strand
ACCTATCTTCAAGGCCAACTCTTTAGACGAGATAAGAGATATTCTTTCTAAGCATTTTTAGAGAAATTAAATTTTCTAATTTTTCCCTTTCTTTCTATTGATAGACAATATACTTTTGGTATTCTTGCTTACGATACATCAATATTTTGCTGGCATAAAAAATTAAGAAGGTGGGAATACTACGATTTTGATATTTTGGCGTCAGCAAACCATTGACTGGTAAGGAGTTTTAGAGGTAGTTTTCAGAGGGTTAGACGTTTTAGATACTAAATTGACTTTCTTATTTTTTTTTAGAAAATTTCTTTAAATCTTTTGATATATTTTTTGTCCTTGCCGAAGGCTTCCGTTAGGAAGCCAAGGCAAGTTGGGGTTCTTAGGGGTAGTTTTACCCCTAAGTCTGGGGAAGGTTTGGAAGGGGACGAAGTGCCCCTTCCATAGCGATAGCTACTTGTTAAGTGCGACCACGGGCATATAAGAAGCGATAAAACCAGGCTAAAGGTATGGATTGGGGGCGTATACAATGTATACGGAAACGGGGTTTCCGTAAAAAAATTGTTGACAAATTAAACAGCCTGACTATATTTAGTAGTAATTAGGTTATCACGTTTTCCTAAAACGTGGGTTTTACTCTCACCTAAGTAGAGTGTGGGTCTAAACATGAAGCAAGAAATTAATGTTGATATAGTAGTGCATCTACCGATAAGAAAAGCTGTAAAGAGCGTTCTTTGGCAACTCAAACAAGGTATTGGTATGTCCCGTAAGAATATTGAGAAATCCACTGGTAGGCCAAGCCCTTACATTCACTCTTTTTCAACTTATACACGATACGCTGGTATTATGAAAGAATTTGCAGATGATATGAAAAGACAAGGCATAAAAAGGCTTGTGGATGTTCAATACGAGCATGTAAAGGCTTGGTTAGAGCAAAAGACTTCTTATTGCACTGAAAAAACAATGAAAGTAAACATGTGCGCTTTAGAGAAACTCTTTGATATGGTTCGTAGAAATGACATATCAGATAGTATTAGGAAAGATTTTGTAGACATGTATTCAAAGGCTAAAGCAAGCGGTAGAGCC
>NZ_BAAHXP010000043.1:0-1094 GCF_054656715.1 Hydrogenobaculum acidophilum | reverse complement strand
CTTTCAAAAAAAGATGCAAGCCTCTTAATAGAAAAAGTTTCAATCCCATAAGGCAGATTACCAACTGGGATAGTTCCCAAAAACAAGATTGGGATGTCATAGTTTCAATCCCATAAGGCAGATTACCAACTATTTGAACTTTCCAAGTATGATGATTTTGCATAGTTTCAATCCCATAAGGCAGATTACCAACTCCTTGATTTGTTCATTCTGGTAAACCAAAATTCGGTTTCAATCCCATAAGGCAGATTACCAACGGCGTGGATCTTGGAGACTTCACCAAGCTCTTTTCAAGTTTCAATCCCATAAGGCAGATTACCAACGCCACAAAATCATATATATATAGACATACTGTTTGAGTTTCAATCCCATAAGGCAGATTACCAACTCGCAGACGAAATTCTTGAAATTACCGGAAAGGTAACTGGTTTCAATCCCATAAGGCAGATTACCAACTAATATACGGGGTCATTAACGGCAACCCCGTACAGTTTCAATCCCATAAGGCAGATTACCAACACTCCCCCAAAAAATCTTGAAAAGGAGGTAGTGAATATGTTTCAATCCCATAAGGCAGATTACCAACTGAGTCTACATCTGACTCTTGCGTGTTAGATGTAGAGGTTTCAATCCCATAAGGCAGATTACCAACCAATAAAATCATCAAAACACCCGAAACCCCAGCGTTTCAATCCCATAAGGCAGATTACCAACTGGAAAAGATAAAAGAAGATGGAAGTATAGAAAAAGTTTCAATCCCATAAGGCAGATTACCAACTTACTCCCCTGCTGAGATAGCAGAATTGTTAGGGGTGTTTCAATCCCATAAGGCAGATTACCAACATGAAGACTTGTATAATACCGAAAAGAGACAATATGGTTTCAATCCCATAAGGCAGATTACCAACAAAAAGGCTCTGGAAATAAGTGGAACTGGGGTTATTGTTTCAATCCCATAAGGCAGATTACCAACACCCCCGCGCCCTAAGAAAACGCCTCACTTTAGTTCAGTTTCAATCCCATAAGGCAGATTACCAACACCCGTCAACCCACTTTCAATAATCAAATTATAAGCTTTAATGGATACTTACACT
>NZ_BAAHXP010000042.1:0-1380 GCF_054656715.1 Hydrogenobaculum acidophilum | reverse complement strand
AAAAACAATTTTGTGTAAAATGGAAAGAAATATGTTTAAATATCATTTTAGGAGGTTTTGTTTATGAAAAGAAGAGGTAGACCGCCAAGATTGGCTAATCCCAGCGAGGGATTGCAGAAAGTAATTGAAGCAATGGAAGAGATGGTTAAGAAAGGAGAGTATCCAGCTCTAAGTACTATAGTAGAAGCAATGTTAAATCATCTTATGCTTAAAGAGCAAGAAGCGTTCTTAGAGGATAACCCAGAGGAGTATAGAAATGGGTTTTATTCAAGAATAGTCTCTACCCATATGGGAAGTCTCAATTTAGAAATACCTAGAGTTAGAACCTCTAATTCTTTCCGACCCTCTATATTACCAAAAAGATGGAAAAGAGTTAATAAAGAATATGAAGAGTTTATATTGGCACTATTGGCTAATGGTTACTCTAAAGCTAAGATAAAGAGCGTAATGGAAAACTTGGATATTCCATACTCGGAAGATGCCGTTGAAAGAGTTGAAGATTTGGTTAAAGAAAGGATGGACTATTTCAAAATAAGAAGAATACCAGATGCTCTTTTTGCTTTGTATGTAGACGCCTACCACACAGAGATAAAGGATGAGAATCAATCTATCCCTGTTAGCCTTTTTGTTGCAGTAGGCATAGATCTTTCTGGTCATAAAGGTATATACGGGTTCTGGGTGCTCAAAGGGAAAGAGAATGTATCATTCTGGAACGAAGTGTTTCAGGATATGATATCAAGAGGCCTCTCAAGAGTATTAATACTTGTAACAGATCACTTTAGTGGTATAGAAAAGTTAGTTCAAAAGTTGTTTCCTCTTTCAGACCATCAGTTTTGCCTTGTACATCTTTACAGAAACCTAAAGAACAAGCTAAATCTAAAGAGTATGAAAGAGTTTTATAGACTCTTTCAAGCCATCAAGCATGCTCAAAACTATGAGGAAGGAAAAAGGTATTACAAAGAGCTTGTAGAAAAAGTACGAGAGATAAATCCAACCTACGCCAAATACCTTGAGAAATACGAAGCAAACTATCTTGCATTCTTGAAGTACCCTGAGAATGTAAGAAAGTCCATCTATACTACAAACATAGTAGAATCTATCAACTCAGGATTGGAGTACATGAGAAACAAACAAGGAGGATTCTTTAACTCCATGAAGATGCTTGAGATCAACACGTTTATACAACTTGCAAACATTCACGATAAGTGGTTAGATAAGCCTAATCCTACTTTAGCGGCAGAGTCTTACAGTATAAGACAACTCTTTGCTTTAAGATTTGAGACAGAGGAACTTTCTCTAATAGATTTATGATGAAGGCAGTATTGACTATGTTTGGAAATGATTATAAAATAGATTTACACAAAATTAGGGGCAGGTCTC
>NZ_BAAHXP010000041.1:0-1385 GCF_054656715.1 Hydrogenobaculum acidophilum | reverse complement strand
AAGTATTTAATAAATAAATCATAACAAAAGCAAAAGACTTATATAAAATATTTTTTATGTTAAAAGAGACAGAGAGTATAATAGTTTTTGCATTTACGATGTTTTTGATTATAAGACAACCAAAAGGCATTCCCATAGGTATATCAGCTCTCATAGGGGCTTTTACAAGTTTTTTAATTGGGCTTGTAAATTTAAAAGATATATACGAGGTTATATCCATTGTATGGGATGCAAGCTTAGCCTTCATAGGTATTGTGTTTATATCTATAATGTTAGACCACGTTGGATTTTTTGAGTGGATTTCACTAAAAGCCATAGACAAAGCCAATGAAAGCGGTAAGAGATTGTATATTTATATGCTTATCATCGGAGCTCTCATGTCCATATTTTTAGCCAACGACGGGGCAGCGCTGATGCTAACACCCATTGTTTATTCTAAGATAAAACACCTTGATTTGAAAGAAGATGAGGCGAGGGCTTTTATGATGGGAGGCGGATTTATATCAGACACCGCGAGCTCAGGACTTATCATCTCAAACCTTACAAACATCATCACCGCAGATTTTTTCCACATAAGTTTTTTGGATTATTTTAAGAGTATGTTTTTGGTAAATATAGTAGCCATATTTATATCTATCTTAGTTTTGTACGCTTTTTATAAAAACGATATACCAAAAACCTTTAAAAAAGAAGTGTTAGAAGACAAGCCCCCAGATATGGCTATAAAAGACCCCATTCTGTTTAAAAGCGCATGGATAGTGGGCGGATTTGCGATAGGATTTTTGATGATTTCCCATATATTTAAAATTCCCACATCTTTTGTTATAATCACATCTGCCATCATTTTATCTCTTATAAGCCTAAAAAACAAAAAAGTAGATGTAAAACATATCCTTTTTAAAGAGACTCCTTGGCAGATATTGATATTTTCCATTGGTATGTACGTGGTGGTCTTTGGGGTGCAAAACTATGTGTTTGTGAAGGTTTTACCAGATTTTATGAAGATGATAATATCTTTTGGTGAGCTATCCGCTGTGCTTGGAGTAGGTGTGCTCTCTGGGATAATGTCCGCTCTTATAAACAACCTTCCCACCGTGATGATAATAAACCTAAACCTAAAAGCTCTAAACCTAACCCCTCACTTAGAGCATATCCTAGCTCTATCCAACGTAATAGACACAAACATAGGCCCCAAGATGACCCCCATCGGCTCTTTGGCTACGATGCTTTGGCTTCACGTCCTAAACAAGAAAGGTCTAAACATCTCCTACGCCTATTACATAAAAGTAGGTATTATACTCACAATCCCAGTACTTTTAACCACACTTTTAGGGCTATATATGTTGAAATAACCTAACCTCCAAGCATAATTAAGAGGTCTTCTG
>NZ_BAAHXP010000040.1:0-1440 GCF_054656715.1 Hydrogenobaculum acidophilum | reverse complement strand
GTTCTCTCGCTAACCACCTCCAAATTGGATATACCTCATCAAAAGCACTATCTATATCAATCACAAGCCTTTCAATGGCAAAGATGTTAGCATCAGATAGAATAGATGCATCTTTGATGACTTTATTTTTTTCTTGCCTTGTTTTGGCCTTCTTGTAAGTCTCCCAAAAGTCTTTTGGTATTCTCACTGGGTTTGGTAGATAAAGAAGCACTAGGTTTCTCTTGGTTGCTTCCATCTTTATCTTATTAAGGGTTTGCTTAGTCTTTACTATGAAAGTCTCTATAGGTATAGCTCTTTTCTCATCGTACTTAAAGAGCTGTACTACGTAAGCTTTCTGCTGGCGATACTTATGGTAATACCTTAACTCTTCTAATCCTTGTCTAGCATCTTGAGATAGTGGTTTCTCCTTTGAAAGAGATTTAACAAAGTGATGTTTTGAGATGGGGTTTAGGTTAATAATTAAGGTGCCACCAGCGCGGTAAAAGCTGGCAGCAGTGTGATGAGCGTGGTCACACTTATATAACAAGCTCAACTCTTAAAGAGTGAGCTTCAAGTAAAACTTTTTAAAGTAGCTTAAAACAATTATCGCTTCCATATGACCACGCTCAAATATAATTATATAAAGATTTATAGTATTTTCAAATAGGCTATCTCATATAATGAAAGAAATCAAAATATACTTTCTATTTTATATTCTTTAACTCCTTGCTTGCTCTCCAAACAGCTATGGTTCTTTTTGGTATTTTTATCTCTTGACCTGTCTTTGGATTTCTTCCTTTTCTTTCTTTTCTAGTAGCTACTGTAAATGTTCCAAAGCCTGGGATGATGGTTTTCTCTTTTTTCTTTAAGCTCTTAGATATGGCTTCAAAAACAGCATTTATGCACTTTTCAGCCTTTGCCTTTGGTATACCAGTTTGTTCTGCTACGTAGCTCACTAATTCTCTTTTTGTCATAACACGCCTCCTTAGGGTAATTTATTTTACCAAATCTTTGATATCCATAAGGGTTTTGAATATCTCTGATGTTATAATCATCCTATGGATGATAAAGAAAAATTGCCAGAGCATTGGAAAGAGATTGAAGAGTTAAGAAACATCCAATCCTCAGATGTTCTTTTTAAGCTCATCATGAAAAATCCAGATAACATAAAGACATTCCTACAGGCCTATGAACCAAAACTAGCCAAACATCTTGATTTAGAAAGCATTAGGATATTAGATACAGAAAAATACAATACTATTGAAGGTAAAAAGAAATACCTAGACTTAGCCTTTGAGGTGAATGTAAAAGATACAGATGAAAAGATAGAGCTTTATTTTATAGTAGAGCATAAGTCAAGTCCAGATAAAGGCATATTCTTACAGCTTTTGTCCTATATCTATGCCAAATATGAAGAGGCCTACAGAGAAAACAAAGAGTTTCCTAACATTGTACCTATGG
>NZ_BAAHXP010000039.1:0-1642 GCF_054656715.1 Hydrogenobaculum acidophilum | reverse complement strand
AATAGGTCTCTTTGGTAGGCGTCTAGGTGATTTCACATCGGGGCTCATCAACGCTATTGCAGGTATACTAAGTTTTATAGCAGCCCTTATTACTATGCTAAACCTAAAAGCTCCAGAAGATATAGTCCTTTACAAATTCTTGCCAGTATCTCACACATCCATAGATATAGGTATATACGTTGATAGATTATCCATATCCACAACACTAACGGTAACCTTTGTAGCAAGCGTAATATTTGTATATGCTATAGGTTACATGAGATACCTTTTCGGAAACTGGACCTTTAAATTCTTTGCATACTTTAGCTTATTCTTGTTCTCAATGCTTCTTATACTATTAGGAGACTCTTTGATACTTATGTTCTTTGGGTGGGAAGGTGTTGGTCTTGCCTCTTACCTTTTGATAGGATACTTTCATGAAGAGAAATTTGCTACAAAGGCAAGTTTAGAAGCCTTTGTTATGAATAGAATAGGAGACTGGTCTTTTATCCTTGGTATCATATACACTTTCTGGTTATTTGGTACACTATCTTTACCAAAACTCTTTGAAAACGCGTCTTATACACCAGGAATTACCTTAGCTACGCTTCTTCTTTTTGGTGGTGCTGTAGGCAAATCAGGGCAGCTTCCTCTACACACGTGGCTTCCAAATGCAATGGCTGGTCCTACACCGGTTTCAGCACTTCTTCACGCTGCTACAATGGTGGCTGCCGGTGTTTACATGGTGGCAAGGTTATACCCGCTATTCTCTTTATCCCATACTACACTTTCTTACATAACCATCACAGGGGTAATCACAATGGTCTTTGCAGCTCTAGTGGCTACAGTTCACGATGACATAAAAAAGATAATAGCCTTCTCCACCATGAGTCAGCTTGCAATCATGTTTACAGCCCTTGGCATGGGATTTCCAACCGCTGCTATGTTTCATCTTACAACACACGCTTTTTTTAAAGCTCTACTTTTCTTAGCTGCTGGTGCTGTAATAACGGGACTTCATCATCACACTCAAAACATCTTTGAAATGGGTGGTCTTAAAAAATACATGCCTATTACTTTTGGAGCTTTCATGATAGGTGCTTTAGCCCTTTCAGGTTTTCCACCTTTTGCTGGATACTTTTCCAAAGACGCCATAGTATCTTCTATAATGGATAAAAACTCTTTAGTGGCAACTATGATACTTTTTGCATCAATGCTTACAGCTTACTACATAACGAGAGAAGCCTTTGTGGTGTTCTTAGGTCAAGGTCATTACCATGAAGAACCTCATGAAGTAGAATCCATAATGACACTTCCAATGTTGATATTGAGCTTTCTATCTCTTGTGGGTGGATTCTTGCTTTGGAGCTACTTTACATACATGAATAGTCCTATAGAACCCCCATCTTCTTTCATAATACACTCTATATACGGTATAATAGTAGCCATTGTGGGCATTTCCCTTTCTTACTTATTGTATGTCAAAAAAATAATAGACCCAAATACCCTTTACGAGCTTTTCAAACCTATACACTCCCTTGTAAAATCTCAATTCTATACAGAGTACATCTATCACAACATCTTTGCAAAAGGATATCTTGCTATATCTAGACTTGTATACAAGATAGTAGACCGTATATTGATAGATGGATTTGTAAATGGG
>NZ_BAAHXP010000038.1:0-1689 GCF_054656715.1 Hydrogenobaculum acidophilum | reverse complement strand
AGTAAAAAATCCTTTCTAAGCCAAGTTCAAGCGGGATTTCTCCTGATGCAATTTTCATAAGAAGCGCATATCCATAAAGTTCTAAATCTTTTCTTATAGCCTCTACTTTCTCTGGGTCCATATCTTTTGGAGTTTTAAGAGTATATGCAAGGTTAAAAAGGTAATCTTTTACCTCTTCATCAATGGGAATGTCTTTAACAGTAGAGGTTGGTATATTCCATTCTTCTTTGCCTACATAGATTACCATAGGTACAATGTTAGGAAACTCTTTGTTTTCTCTGTAGGCCTCTTCATATTTGGCATAGATATAGGACAAGAGCTGTAAGAATATGCCTTTATCTGGACTTGATTTATGCTCTACTATAAAATAAAGCTCTATCTTTTGGTCTTTATCTTTTACATTTACTTCAAAGGCCAAGTCTAGGTATTTCTTTTTGCCTTCAATAGTATTGTATTTTTCTGTATCTAATATCCTGATGCTCTCTAAATCAAGATGTTTGGCTAGTTTTGGTTCATAGGCCTGTAGGAATGTTTTTATGTTCTCTGGATTTTTCATGATGAGCTTAAAAAGAGCATCTGAGGATTGGATGTTTCTTAACTCTTCAATCTCTTTCCAATGCTCTGGCAACTTTTCTTTATCATCCATAGGATGATTATAACATCAGAGGATATTTAAAACCTCTGTGGATATCAAAGGTTTGGTAAAATAAATTACCCTAAGGAGGCGTGTTATGACAAAAAGAGAGTTAGTGAGCTACGTAGCAGAACAAACTGGTATAACAAAGGCAAAGGCTGAAAAGTGTATAAATGCTGTTTTTGAAGCCATATCTAAGAGCTTAAAGAAAAA
Source organism: Hydrogenobaculum acidophilum (assembly GCF_054656715.1). Classification (NCBI taxonomy): domain Bacteria; kingdom Pseudomonadati; phylum Aquificota; class Aquificia; order Aquificales; family Aquificaceae; genus Hydrogenobaculum; species Hydrogenobaculum acidophilum. Next base: position 842 of record NZ_BAAHXP010000038.1, on the reverse strand, counting down.
AGAGAAAACCATCATCCCAAGCTTCGGGACATTTACAGTAGCCACTAGAAAAGAAAGAAAAGGAAGAAATCCAAAAACAGGTCAAGAGATAAAAATACCACAAAAAACTGTAGCTGTTTGGAGAGCAAGTAAGGAGTTAAAGAATATAAAATAGAAAAATATATTTTCAATCTTTTTGTTATATGAGCATAAACTAGTTGAAATTCGGTGGATATTTATATATTATTTATATATTGGCTAGGACACCATGAGAGCAGTCGTTTTTTTAAGCTACTTTAAAAAGTTTTACTTGAAGCTCACTCTTTAAGAGTTGAGCAATTTATATAAATGGTGTTCTAGCCGTGCTCCAGCCACCAGTTCTAGCCAAGCTGGTGGCACCTTAATTATTAACCTAAACCCCATCTCAAAACATCACTTTGTTAAATCTCTTTCAAAGGAGAAACCACTATCTCAAGATGCTAGACAGGGTTTAGAAGAGTTAAGGTATTACCATAAGTATCGCCAGCAGAAAGCTTACGTAGTACAGCTCTTTAAGTACGATGAGAAAAGAGCTATACCTATAGAGACCTTCATAGTAAAGACTAAGCAAACTCTTCATAAGATAAAGATGGAAGCAACCAAGAGAAACCTAGTGCTTCTTTATCTACCAAACCCAGTTAAAATACCAAAAGACTTCTGGGAGACTTACAAGAAGGCCAAAACAAGGCAAGAAAAAAATAAAGTCATCAAAGATGCATCTATTTTATCTGATGCTAACATCTTTGCCATTGAAAGGCTTGTGATTGATATAGATAGTGCTTTTGATGAGGTATATACAATTTGGAGGTGGTTAGCAAGAGAAA
>NZ_BAAHXP010000037.1:0-1817 GCF_054656715.1 Hydrogenobaculum acidophilum | reverse complement strand
AATACTATAACATTTTATTTTTAAAATGTCAAGCATTTTTTAAAATATCTTGCCAAAGTATTTTTATATTGTTTTTATAAAAGAGTTTTGCTCTTTTAAGAGAGTATATGGCTTTTTCTTCGTATAGCGTTTTGTCTTCTTTTAATCTAAATATTAGCTCTTTCAACTCCTCTTTTGTGGCGTAAAAAAGCCCATCTTCACCAAGGACGTACTTTGTAATATCTGTTTTGTAAGCAATACATGGTATGCCCACAGACATAGCTTCTATAAGTGTAAGTCCAAAAGATTCGTATTTGGCTTTTGATGTAAAGACAAAAACACTTGAATGCTCTTTCATATAGGATATGGGGTCATCCAAAAAACCAAGGAAGTGTTGATGGCCAAAGAGATTTGGCTTTGATTCTTTTAGTTCTTTTGCAAATATAAGGTCTTGTCCATCTCCCAAAAAATCCACATCTATGTCTGTGCCTTTTAGAGCTTGAGAGAGTTCTTGCCAGTTCTTGTCTGGTTTTAAATTGCCCACCCATACAACCCGGAAATTTTCAGTGTAAGCTTTTGGTGCTTTTTCTATGTGCTCTATCCAATTTGGTATGACTTTTAGCTTTTCTTTTGGGATGTTTGATTTTGACAAAAAAGCATCTTTAAGAGGCTCTGATACGAAGACTATATGCTTGACATTTGGATTTTTGACAAAGTTAAGCCAGGCTTCTATCTCAGGCGGTGTACAAAAGCTAAAGTAATCTGCATGTACCCAAGCTATAGTGTTTGGATGTACATCAAGAGCAAGCTGATTGTTTATAATAAAAAAGTCATATTTTTTAATCTCATCTATATATTTGCCAAGCTCTTCAAATACTTTTTCTTGGGAATGGTAAAGGGATATAGTTTTTATACCCATTTCTTCTGCTTTTTCTAAAAAAAACCTTTGAGAGTTCATAACTGTGATATCAAAATCTTTTTTTAAAAGATTACAAAGCTTTAAAATCATCTTCTGCCCACCACCCATAAAAGGTGCGTTGTTGTGAGGGTCACTTGGAAACACATCCATTATCAATATGGATTTTTTGGATTTTTTCGCCATATTATTATTTTAGCATATTTAAGAGCATATTTTTGGCTTTATCGCAAAAAATAAGCCGTATAGTTAACTCAAAGGTTTTTCTTACTTTTTCTACTTTTTGGTTTTTTGGCTTTTAAGATAACATTTATAATGCTTAATGCTTAAAAATCCTATAGCCATCCTTATGGCTCTCACAACCCAAAAAACACCTATTACTAGTTTTATCTATTAAATCCCTTAAAATTTATCTAATATTTGCTTAAACTCTTTCAAAGAGTTTACTTTCAAAGTCTTCTTTCTCAAATCCCTCAATACTTCCAAGTCTTTTATATTATTTAGTCTATTCTCTATATCCGAAAGCTCTTCTGTGCCAAATCTAAGCTTCAAGATATCCAATATAGACATTCTAACTTCTATCATGCCTTCTTCCAACCCCTTTTCTAACCCTTTCTTAAAAAATGGGTCGTTTTCAATGATTTCTTCGGTTATAATCACTGGCATACTTACCTCCTCATAAAGCCTTACTTTTAATTTAGGATTTAGAGAATAGATTGTCAACGCTTCTTCTAAGTATAGCCTTTGCTCTTGTGTTGGTAAAAAGGGTAGTGTTTCTTTGAATTTGGTTAAAAAGTCTTTTATTTGTTCTTCTGTCCTTGCAATGAGCCCTGATATTAAGATATCTGTGGGGTTGTCGCTTTTTATAAGCTCTTTAAAAGGTAGTTCTTTTATATCTATAAGCTTGTAAGAGTAGCTTAGT
>NZ_BAAHXP010000036.1:0-1965 GCF_054656715.1 Hydrogenobaculum acidophilum | reverse complement strand
TTATAAAAAAGATTATTTTATAAATTCTTTATATTTCTTTGATATTATAATGTTGTGGAAGAGGAAATATTAAAATCATTACAAGATATAATAAACCATCAAAAAGCGATTATAGAAAGGTTAAATAATCTAGAGCATTTTGTATTAACAAATATCACACAAATTAAAAACGATTTTTTCTTCCAATCTTATCAACAATTCCACACTTTACAGCAAGGTATATACGCAATATCAAGAAAAACACACAATAAAAATAAAAAACCAAAAGTAGTTTTTCTAATACACCATTTGCAAGCTTTCTACAATATAGAAGATGTTTATTGGGCTTTTAAAAACTCTCAAAAAGTTGATACTGTTGTTGTGGCTATAAACAATCATTTTAAAGATGCAATGATAGCAGAGGGTGCCGATGAGATATCAAAAGAACTAACTAAAAAGGGTATAGATCATATTACATTTAATATGGAAAATACTTATTATGCCCTTGATATACTTTTAGCTTTAAACCCAGATTATATATTCATACAAAGCCCGTGGGATAACGATAGACCTTTGGCTTTAAAAGTGCCTTATTTAATGTTTGCTAAAATTTTATATGTGCCTTATTACCCCATAACACTTGTAGAACATTTCAAGCCAGAGCAAGATGATTTTCATTTTAATTCTTATGTCCATAACTTAGCTTATAAAATATATGTGCAAACAGAATTTGATAAAAGGTATTTTGAAAAACACCAAATATTAAAAGCTAAAAACGTTGAAATAGTAGGAAGTACAAAGTTGTATAAGCTAAAACTTCTAAAAGAAAGTAATAAAGCGGCAGAAAATAACGACAGAGCTTTTATCCTTTTATGGGCTCCTCACCACAGCATAGCTCAAAGGTGGCTTGGTTTCGGAGTTTTTCATAAAATCTATCAAAATATTACAGATTTAGCAAAAGAAAAAAAATATATAAGAATAATATACAAACCGCATCCATTTTTAAGAAGAGCCTTAATGGAGCATCAAATTATGCACAAAGAAGAATATGATGAGTGGGTAAAAGAATTTGGTTCTTTAGAAAATGTAGAAATTTACGAAGGCGGAGATTACTTTGAGGTTTTTAACAAATCGGATGCCATGCTTACCGATGGTCTTTCTTTTTTATTAGAATATCCAATAGCCACAGAAAAACCCTTGATATTTTTTGATTCAAAAAGCCATCAACCGCTAAATACCATAGGTAATCTGGCTTTAGAATACGCTTACAAAGTAGATAGCTTTGAAGCTTTTAAAAGCGTATTGAATCACCTTATAGAGGCTAGACAAAATAAAGCAAAAGACGATATGTACGATAAAAGACGAGAGATTTTAAAAAATATGGAAGATACGCTAATACCAAAACAAGACCCAGCCCAACTTATATTAGATGATGTCTTAAAAGATTGGTATGATTAAGGTATCTTTACAGCACCAAGCAGGTACTTTAAATCGTTATCTGTAAACATAAGCCCTGCTCCTATAAAGCCGCCTGTAAGCTGACTGTTTAATATATCTGTTATACCACCTCTTACAAAAAGAGGACCAAAAACTTGATATGTAGCACCTATTTGCAAATCTGGTTTTAGGTTTGGCATATTTGGATAATCTTTTCTTCCAAAGTTCCATAGGTCGCTCGTAAATGTAAGCCTATTGTTGTATATGTAGTCAAAACCAACAGCACCAGTAGACTCTTTAAGACCTCCCCTCACTACAAAATAGGATTTACCCGGCCTAAAGAATGGATCTTTGAATATTCTAGCGTATTGCAAGGTGTATTCCGGTTTGTACTCATAAATAGTTTGGGGATTGTTGTTTATGTACTGCGTAGTAACTCTACCCATAGAATTACCCACTATTTCAAAAAGATAATACTCATGATTGTTTGGTTGAAACTTTAAAGATAAAATACCTTTTGATTGACCTGCTCTAAATAGTTCAAACCTA
>NZ_BAAHXP010000035.1:0-2235 GCF_054656715.1 Hydrogenobaculum acidophilum | reverse complement strand
TTAGAAAGTCTTCTAAATCTTTATAAATATCTATCGCAATTTTGAAGGTTTTATCTGAACTATGTGGGTTAGAAACATGTTTGGTCTGACATAGGCTTCGCATTCATCACAGGTTTTATCTGAACTATGTGGGATAGAAACCTTGTTTAAAGTGGTTGGCTATATAGTCGTATATAGGTTTTATCTGAACTATGTGGGATAGAAACAAGCTCGAGACTTATGTAATCTTGTATATCTTTTTTTAGTTTTATCTGAACTATGTGGGATAGAAACTATAACAGGCTCTCAAAAGTATATAGATTTACCCCAGTTTTATCTGAACTATGTGGGATAGAAACAAGTATAGCTGTTATAACCTTTCAAAGTTAAACTTGTTTTATCTGAACTATGTGGGATAGAAACTATATGAATATGTATTTGTATATGAAGCATTTGAGCTTGTTTTATCTGAACTATGTGGGATAGAAACATCACTGACAGACGATTCTGATAATTTTGAACCGTCTGAGTTTTATCTGAACTATGTGGGATAGAAACCTCTATTTCTTTGTAAGATTAATATGTTAACTTTTCTGTTTTATCTGAACTATGTGGGATAGAAACAAGTCTTTTTTATTTCGTGTCTTAACTTTAAAGTTAGTTTTATCTGAACTATGTGGGATAGAAACTATTCTAACTGATTATCGTCTAATTCAAATGGTAAAAAGTTTTATCTGAACTATGTGGGATAGAAACAGCATATTTAAGAGGTTATTCTTCTTACGAGAAAAAGTTTTATCTGAACTATGTGGGATAGAAACGTAGAATTTTCAGACATACTAAAAGAAAGAGTAAAAAGTTTTATCTGAACTATGTGGGATAGAAACCTGTAATGTGTCTATATTGCTTAACAAATTGGCTAAAGTTTTATCTGAACTATGTGGGATAGAAACAGGGATGCTTGGTTGGAAAATCGCACCGCAACTATTACAGTTTTATCTGAACTATGTGGGATAGAAACTTTAAGAAATGTTCTTTTAATATAATCGAACACGGCATGTTTTATCTGAACTATGTGGGATAGAAACTCATCCTTTCCTCCTGTGAGTAATATAACAAAATTTGTTTTATCTGAACTATGTGGGATAGAAACTTGTATAAATTTAAAAATTGAGGTCTTTTCTATTGAGTTTTATCTGAACTATGTGGGATAGAAACGCGGTTATTAATAATAACCCTAACTTCCAATTCCAATTTTAAACCCTAGACCCCCCATCCTAAGCTGAAAGTCTATACAAGTTATTTTTCTCTTTAGGCATGGCGTAGTGTTTACTATCCTTTCACCAGATGTTAATATAAATTTGATTATGTTAGTAATGTTGTAAAAGCATTGATAGACAATAATTTTAAGCTATCATATTATATGATGTAAATTATAAAGATGATTTTCTTTAATTTGTAAGTATTATATCTTTACGATTACTTTACCGTAAAGACGAAAATCTTTATTTTTTAAGACGTTATCTTTATGTAATATTTATGATATAATGTATATTACATGGAAAAGAAATTAAAGAATTTCAAATTAACCGATGACATAATTAAAGAGCTTCAAGAGATAGCTTCTATCTTGAATATAACTGAAACAGAGGTTGTATCAAGGGCTATACATACTATGTATCTACAAATTAAATCAGAGGAAAAATCTACCATAAGCGGTGCTATAGTACCTTTATCCGAATATCAGAGAGTAAGAGACGCTTTAGATAATATTATTTTAAAATTAGGAGAGGCTCAAGGAGAATTAAATAATAAGGATAAGATAATTATTGAGAAGGAAAGAATAATAGAAGAAAAGGAAAAACAAATAAACGATAAAAATGAAATAATTAAAGCTAAAGATGAGACAATTCAATCTTTAAAGAACCGTCTTAGAGATTATATGTACAAAAAACCTTGGTGGAAGTTCTGGGATTAAATTCGTGTTATTCAGATTTTCTCTATCAATCTTCCAAACTCTTCAATAGAGCTTACTGTTTTAGCTTGATTTCTAAGATAATCTAAGAAATCTATATCATCTATTTGCTTAAGTTGATTTGTTATATCACTTAAATCTGTATTTGGGAATCTAAGAGATAGTATGTCAGTTATGGCTTCTATCTTTCCTTCTATCTTTCCTTCTATCTTCCCTTCTATTTTCCCTTCTATCTTACCCTTTTCTATACCTTCTAATATTCCTTCTTTTTTACCGTATTG
>NZ_BAAHXP010000034.1:0-2565 GCF_054656715.1 Hydrogenobaculum acidophilum | reverse complement strand
ATAGAAACCTATCATCTCTGATGGCATGTGTGTTTTCTCAGCAAGTTTTATCTGAACTATGTGGGATAGAAACTGTATGGTAAGGTTTTTTGATTATCCTTGATGGCTACCAGTTTTATCTGAACTATGTGGGATAGAAACATACACAAGCTTGACTGGTAAGACCTACCTATTTAAGCGTTTTATCTGAACTATGTGGGATAGAAACATAATATAGACTATTTAACCGCATTGGAAGGACAAAGTTTTATCTGAACTATGTGGGATAGAAACTTTTTTAAGTTAGCTAAAAAGTATGACTGGAACGTTGTTTTATCTGAACTATGTGGGATAGAAACCTTGCCAAACTCTGAAGCAATTTTAATTTTAGAGCTTCGTTTTATCTGAACTATGTGGGATAGAAACTGCAGTGGCGACTACATTATAGCCTAAGCTATAATGGTTTTATCTGAACTATGTGGGATAGAAACGTTCTTTCTTGCCCTGATGTTGATGCTAAACCTCAACCGTTTTATCTGAACTATGTGGGATAGAAACTTTACAAAAGAACCCGCAGGTATTTCCTCAGAAACAGGTTTTATCTGAACTATGTGGGATAGAAACCCTTTTAAAAAATTGAAAAAATAATGCCTGCCTTACCCGTTTTATCTGAACTATGTGGGATAGAAACGGTACGTTGTTTATAATCGCATGTTCTACATTACTGGTGTTTTATCTGAACTATGTGGGATAGAAACAAAACAACGCCCCTATTAACCCGATGATGAAGTTTAAAGTTTTATCTGAACTATGTGGGATAGAAACTACATAGCAGAATTTACCTATGCTTTGTTATTACAAATAGTTTTATCTGAACTATGTGGGATAGAAACCAATTGGTATGGTTTGAAGTTCATTGTACGCTTCAATAAGTTTTATCTGAACTATGTGGGATAGAAACATGGTATTAGCCATTTCAGTTTTACCAACCCCTGTCTGTTTTATCTGAACTATGTGGGATAGAAACATGGTATTAGCCATTTCAGTTTTACCAACCCCTGTCTGTTTTATCTGAACTATGTGGGATAGAAACTTTGGCCGTCTTTTTTCTTCAAGATTTTCTTGTATTGGTTTTATCTGAACTATGTGGGATAGAAACTAGAGTTGCTAAGCAAAGGATTAAGGAGTTGCTAAGGTTTTATCTGAACTATGTGGGATAGAAACTATCTTATCTATCTCTTCATAAACAATTTCTAACTTTGTTTTATCTGAACTATGTGGGATAGAAACTAAACTTTGCTGATACATATTGAAACAATAGAGTTTGTTTTATCTGAACTATGTGGGATAGAAACAGGGTTTAGCTAAAAAAATCCAATTCACACGCTAATAGTTTTATCTGAACTATGTGGGATAGAAACTAACTTTAAAGTTAGGGTCAGAATAATTACCAAATCTGTTTTATCTGAACTATGTGGGATAGAAACGAGATTTAATGGGAGGAATTTAGGAGGGTTAGTGTTAGTTTTATCTGAACTATGTGGGATAAAAACAGGAATAACTCACGAGTATGAAGTTTGCGTCCTTGTGTTTTATCTGAACTATGTGGGATAGAAACGCGGTTATTAATAATAACCCTAACTTCCAATTCCAATTTTAAACCCTAGACCCCCCCATCCTAAGCTGAAAGTCTATACAAGTTATTTTTCTCTTTAGGCATGGCGTAGTGTTTACTATCCTTTCATCAGATGTTAATATAAATTTGATTATGTTAGCAATATAGTAAAAGCATTGATATATATTGTTTTTGCAGAATTGGTAAATATGATTTAATACGTATATACATTTATATTTGCAATTTAATTACAATTTAATTACGTGTATATACACTCAGTAGTGCAAAATATATACATTTGATATAAAATTTATAACATGGAGAAGAAAACGAAAAATTATAGGTTGTCCGATGAGACAATAGCGGAGATAAAAGATATATCTAATATGTTAAATATTACAGAAACTGAGGTAGTTACAAGAGCTGTTCACATGTATTATCTTAGCGTTAAAAATGAAGAGCAAAATTTTATAAATGGAGCTATAGTTCCGTTGGCTCAATATCAAGAAGTACGAGATAGGTTAGAGCAAGTTATATATAGGTTAGGTGAGGCTCAGGGTGAAATAAAAGAAAAAGATAAGATTATACAAGCTAAAGAGGAAGTTATCCAATTTTTAAAAGATCAACTAAATAAGCAAAACGAGAAGCTTGAAAATAGAAAAAGATGGTGGAGATGGTGGTCTAGTTAATATTCAGATTTTCTCTAACAATCTTCCAAACTCTTCAATAGAGCCTATTGTTTTAGCTTGATTTTTTAGATAATCTAAGAAATCTATATCATCTATTTGTTTAAGCTGATTTGTTATATCACTTAAATCTGTATTTGGGAATCTAAGAGATAGTATGTCAATTATAGCTTCTATCTTGCCTTCTATTTTCCCTTCTATCTTACCTTCTATCTTACCTTCTATTCTACCTTTTTGTATACCTATTAGTTCTCCTTTTTGAATACCTCTTTCCTCACCGTATCT
>NZ_BAAHXP010000033.1:0-5044 GCF_054656715.1 Hydrogenobaculum acidophilum | reverse complement strand
GGGTTCTCACTCATTGAGGGTTAACTATGCTATAGAGCGTTTTCACGAGCTTATAAATCAAGGCTTTTCAGAAGATATGGCTGATAAAGTCTTAACAAGAGAGTTAGGACATGAAAGATTAAGTATGTCAAGGTATTATAGGAGGGCTTAATGAAGATAACTAAGAGCTTCAAACTCAGTGATGAAGCTGTTATGTACTTGCAGCAAATGGCAAAAAACAAAGATATGTCAGAAAGTGCTATGTTAGAGTTAATGATTTTAGAGTGTAGCAAAACTTTGGATTATATACGCGAGCTTCAAGGTGAGATTGAAAAGAAGGATAATGAAATTAGAGCTTTAAAAGATAAGCTAATGAGCTATGACGCTAGGCTTAAAGAATATGATGGCAAGTGGAAGAGTTTAGAAGCTTCTACTAAAAGAGTTTTGGATAAATTTGAAGAGACTACAAATGGGCTTGGTGATGCTTTAGAAAGTGTTGTTAAAATGACAAGCAAACAAACGGCTAAAAAGTGTTTTGTTTATTCTTTAATAGTGTTAGCTATTGTTGTTATTCTTGTTATTGCCTTGGTGGTTGTTTTGCGTTGGTTGTGATAAACAAACCAAGCAATATTTAATTCAAAATTTACGATTAAAAAATCCATGCTATAGTATTTAAATACAATAAGGAGGTTTGACATGAAAAGAAAATTGCTTTTTATAATATCAGCTGTGTGAGAAATGAAGTAGGCGGCGTGCGGAATTTATGCTAACGGTTTGTGGGTATGCTAAGTTTTGCTTAAGCCAAATTTGGGTTAACACCATAAGTGCGAACCACATAATCTGCTTGTTAGGCGACTCCATAAGGAATAAGCCACAATAGTGGCGAAGTGTTTCGATTGGTGACTCCATCTCAGATCCAACCTTTTGTATATTTGGAGTAGTTGTATTCATCTATCAGTTTTAACAAAGTTTTATTTTGGTAATTAGATATTTGAACATAGCTCTTAACATGCATCGCTAATTCTTTCATTAATTTCATGAATTGAACATATTTTTCAGCAGGATTGTTATTGTAATAACATCCATATGCTCTTGCGATTTTATTATCCCAAAGTGGAAAGAAGTTAGGGGCTAGAAGGTGTAAAGCTTTAGCAACTGCTACAGGGCTTTTGCTGCTACGCTTATTGCCATCAGCAATTTCTAAAGCTTTCAAAAATTCATCAAACACAAGTTTTATTTTTTCTTCATCCGATTGAGATAAAGAAGTTATGTCACGTTGTCTAAATTCTCCAAGCCTTTGTAGATTTTTCTCTATACACTTCTCAAGTTCCTTAAAATCAAAATATCCATATTTGTAAAATGCTTGATTCCATGTTAATAACAATACACATACACCATCTGCAATATATGAAGGTATGGACCAATACTGAGAGACAAGAAAAGTTGCTACTTTATACATTATATCTCGCTTCTCACGTTCTTCAAATTTTTTAATTCCTTCAATGAATTCTTCCTTCATGGGAATACTCATGTTTCTACTCCACCTGCCAAAAGTGAAATCTCGCCTAATGTTTAGCTGGTATCTGAAGTCGCTGAAGACGATTTGGGTGAAGGTTGAAAGCCAGAACCAGATCCCTCTTGTTCTATGATTGAGCAACAGCGAAATGAGGAGCGAAGCGACGAAGCGCTCCTCACTATGCTCCAAGTATGTATGTTATATATCATAGTTTTTTCTTATCTCCATCCATCTTTCAATATGAAATTCTTTTATATCTGCGGTTTTCTTAAACTCATCTATTAAATTACCTGTGTAGCGATGCAAAAAGTCTATCAGATCGGGGACAAATCTTAAGTAGTATTTTAATGATGGAAATATGCCATTTGGTATTATTTCAACACCGTAATTCAATTTGATTAAACGTACCAATTTTAAAATTTCTTCATTTGAATCTTTAAAATTTGGTTCTGAAGTTGTGAGGATATAATATTTCTTTATAGTTGTGTCTTTCACCTTTTTTAAGACATCTTCAACCATCATTTTATCAATGGGAATATTATGTTTTATTTCAACTATTTCAAAGGGAGTTCCATCTTGGTTATATATTTCTATGTCTCCAAATCCTATGTATCTATCAGATGTAGTATGTGTTTTTAAAGGCTCTAATTTCTTACATTCATATAATTTAATATTTTCCATAAAAATTTGATATATGGCATATATTGCAATTACAGGCAGTCGCGAAGACATTCTCATGGAAAAATGCTCTCTTAGCATATTGACTACAATATCTATTGTCAGCAGACCACTATGCTCTCTCTCAGCTGACAGTTGCGATATAAGGCTCATCTCTTGTTCATACTTATCTAACAAAATGAACAACAAACATTGTAGGTAATTACTGGGATTCGCCGAATTCTTTTCTATATCATTCAGTATTGATAAAAAGGCATTTTTAACATCTCTATCCCTAATTTTACCCGGAAAATCCATAGTAAATGGTGATGGTTGTTCAATAGACCTTGTTAACCACCCGCTCTCTTTAGGTGCAAATCTGGGGAAATGTTCTTTCAACCAAGGTGTCACAACATTAGTGTCTAAGCTACGCCCAGAATATCCACCCTCAAACTCTTCACGATGTAATCTTATATCCTGTTCAGGTGACACTATTTTTTTGAGGAGTGAAGTTATTGTAACAGCTACTACTGATTTTTGATTTTCTATGTTATTAACAAGAATATTTAACCGTCCTTGTTGTTCTGTTGATAGAGCATTGAATATACTCATATCTTTGTTCTTATAACGCGTTTTTACTTGCTCAAATATCTCATCTAAAGTTCTTTTATATATGTTCCATTCACTCATATGAACCACTCAAATGTGTGTTCTTGTTTTATTTTAGCTATTCTTTTTTGGGCATATTCGCAATATTTTGGATTTATTTCAATTCCAATAAAACGCCTTCCCATTTTTTTAGCAACTACTCCAGTTGTTCCTGACCCCATGAAAGGGTCTAATACAATATCACCTTCTCTGGTCAATAATTTAAGAAACTCCTGGATAACATATTCGGGATACACCGCTGGGTGAATATTTCCCTTTATAGTTTCTACAGGAGATTCAATCACATCTTTTTTAATTGACTTACCATGAATTCTTATGATAGTGAAACCATCTCGTTCTATGTGAATCTTTCTTCCACCTTCTTGCCCACCATAGGGCATTGCGTGAATCCCTTTGATTTTCATTCTAAAACTTTCAATCTTCCCATCTTTTACGTCTTGTATAACTTTTGTCAGTTCTGTTTTAGCCAATTTTTTCTGTTCTTCAGTTAAATCTGATTGTTCAATTAATTCAAGATATTTTTTACCAATGTTATCTCCATTTCTCTTCTTTTTAGATTTTTTTAAAAAGTCAATATGCTTCAAAAAAGCATCTTTATTGAAGTAATACTTATCTGATTTTACAAATATAAAAAACGGTTCTGTCGATGGTACAAGTTTTTTCATGTCTTGTTTAGGCACCGGGTTTAGTTTAACCCATGTCACTTCATTTATTAGTTTTATATTTGTCCTCTTGGTGGCCTCAATAGCGAATCTGTATGGGATTAATAGAAGGTTGCCATTTTCATATTTATCTCCAATATTGAAAACAATACTTCCAGTATTTTTTACTACACGTACACATTCTTTGAAAATGATCATTAAGTTGTCAATATATTCTTCTACTGTTTTTTCGTTTCCTATACCAACTCCCCCATAATCTCTCTGTTTATAATATGGTGGGCTAGTTATTACCAGATCCACGCTATCGGAAGGTATTTGTCTTAATATCTCAGTTGCGTCTCCACAAATTACCCTATCTATATATTCATCCAATTTTTTCATTATTATACCCTCAATATTATAACTTATTCCCAACCAAGTTTTAAGGAAAAGCATTTGATAATCCGGAATTTCTCACTAGGCGTATGAAAAGAAAATTACTTTTTATAATATCAGCTTTCATAGTAGTGGGTGTTTCTTATGGGATAAGCACTAATGCAGCAAAAGAATTAGTAAAGCACGATTGCTTTGATAAAAACAATCTTAAACAATGTAATTATGCCTGTGAGTTTGGTAGTGGTTTGTCATGCTTTCATCTTGGTTGGTTATATGAATATGGCCAAGGCGTTCCACAAAACTATCTAAAAGCAGATACATTATCTGAAAAAGCTTGTGAAATGGATAGTGGTACTGCTTGTAGTAATCTTGAATCTTTACATAAAAATAGAGCTATTGACGATATTATAAATACTGCTCAAATAGGTCAAAGTATTATTCAAATAGGTAAAATTTTGCCTAAGGTGCTTCAAGATGAATAGGACTTGAAAGTAAGAATATATATATGTTTGTTTGTGGTAATAAGATGTAACACTTTCCAATTTACACAAGGTTTTTTGAGGTTCCATATGAAGAATGCTAAACAACTTTTCTATAGGCCAATAGATGAAAGATGTGAGTATTTTCTGTTAAAAGTTTAGAGCTTAACTATTTATAACATACTAAAAGTTGTAAAGCTATGCTATAATAACTTTAACATTTATTGGTTGGTGTTAAAGCCAACGGCGTACTTCAACAGCTGAATATGAGGGTAGCGTTACTTTAAAGTGATATGATATATATCACCTTTGGGAAATTTTTGTGTTTACGAAAAATCAATGTTTTCCCCAGCTCTGTTATATATCATAAACGCTAGCTAATCATTGATAGAGAAAGCTTTACAGCTATCTGTTACATATCACCTTTCGTAGTAAATTTTTTACAAATAATACAACTTATATCATAGTGTAAGTATCCATTAAAGCTTATAATTTGATTATTGAAAGTGGGTTGACGGGTTGGTAATCTGCCTTATGGGATTGAAACTGATGTGTGTCAGGTTTTACATAAAAAGTGCCTGCCGTTGGTAATCTGCCTTATGGGATTGAAACTTCTTCTAAATACACATTAAAAATCACTTCGTATGCGTTGGTAATCTGCCTTATGGGATTGAAACTACGCTAGGTCAACACGGGATAAGTCCGGA
>NZ_BAAHXP010000032.1:0-5126 GCF_054656715.1 Hydrogenobaculum acidophilum | reverse complement strand
AACCCCCGAGGGCGACCTACTTTCCCGTGCCGTTTGCCCAGCACAGTATCATCGGCGCAGAAGGGCTTAACTGCCGGGTTCGGAATGGAATACCGGGTGTTTCCCCTTCGCTATGGCCCGCGGAGAATCTTTTTATTTTATAAGCTCAATAGGTTTAAGAAGAAAGAAGAAGTTAGTGGGTATGCAAGTCGAACGAGCTATTAGTACCCTTTAGCTCCACCAATTGCTTGGCTTCCACTATAAAAGGGCCTATCAACGTGGTCATCTTCCACGGCTCTTCAGGGAGTTCTTATCTTGAGGTGGACTTCGCGCTTAGATGCTTTCAGCGCTTATTCCGTAGAAGGATAGCTACTGGGCGCTACCACTGGAGTGATAACCCATACACCAGAGCCTTCCCTGTCCCGGTCCTCTCGTACTAAGGACAGACCCTCTCAAAACTCCTGCGCCCACGGCGGATAGGGACCGAACTGTCTCGCGACGTTCTGAACCCAGCTCGCGTCCCCCTTTAATGGGCGAACAGCCCAACCCTTGGAACCTGCTTCAGCTCCAGGATGGGGGGAGCCGACATCGAGGTACCAAACTTCGCCGTCGATAGGGGCTCTCGGGCGAAATTAGCCTGTTATCCCCGGAGTAGCTTTTATCCGCTGATCACATGCCCTTCCACTCGGAATGCATGTGGGTCACTAAGCCCCGCTTTCGCGTCTGCTCGACATGTCTGTCTCACAGTCAGGCACCCTTATGCCTTTGTACTCGATGGCGAATTTCCGACTCGCCTGAGGGTACCTTTGGACGCCTCCGTTACTCTTTGGGAGGCAGCCGCCCCAGCTAAACTGCCCGCCTAACACTGTCCCTTGCAAGGCTAACTTGCTAAGGTTAGAACTCTAACCTATCCAGGGTGGTATCTCACCGGCGGCTCCATCCCTCCCGAAAGAGGGACTTCCAAGCCTCCCACCTATCCTGCGCAGGATAGGTCAAAGTCCAATGTTAGGTTACAGTGAAGCTTCACGGGGTCTTTCCGTCCTGCCGTGGGTAGCCGGTGTCTTGACCGGCATCACAATTTCATCGGGTCTCTCCTCGAGACAGCGTGGCACTCGTTGGACCATTCATGCAGGTCGGAACTTACCCGACAAGGAATTTCGCTACCTTAGGACCGTCATAGTTACGGCCGGCGTTTACCCGGGCTTCGATTTGGGGCTTGCACCCCGCCTCTTAACCTACGAGCACTGGCCAGGTTTCAGACCACATACGTCCTCTTTCGAGTTTGCGTAGTCCTGTGTTTTTGGTAAACAGTCGGCACCACCTGGTCTCTGCGACCCACGGAGGCCTTCGCCGAAAAACTACAACCTCCATGGGCACCCCTTCTTCCGAAGGTACGGGGTCAATTTGCCGAGTTCCTTGAGGAGAGTTCCCCCGACGCCTTAGGCTACTAACCCAGCCCACCTGTGTCGGTTTCCAGTACGGTCAGCTAAGCTTCAAAGGTTACGCCATTGTTTCTCGGTAGTGTAGCGTCAAGGCAATTACTTCATCAGCTCTCGGAGTATGAAGGGACGGATTTGCCTATCCCTTCCTCCTACTACCTTGAACCTGCATTCCATAACAGGCTGCCTTTAGCTTCCTACGTCATGACTTAACCTCCACTTAGCTGGCACGGGAATGTTGACCCGTTTTCCATCGGCTACGCCTCATCGGCCTCACCTTAGGTACCGGCTAACTGGCGTATGATTTACATTGACGCCAAAACCTTGGGCTTCCGGCGGATAGATTTCTCATCTATCTTCGCTACTACTCATGCCAGGATCCTCACTTCCCTGTCGTCCATCATGCCTTACGGCTTTGACTTCAGCCAACAGGGAACGCTCTCCTACCACAGCTAAAAGCTGTCCGTAGCTTCGGTACTGAGCTTAGCCCCGCTAAATTTTCGGCGCGAAACCCCAATAGGCCAGTGAGCTGTTACGCACTCTTTAAAGGATGGCTGCCTCTAAGCCAACCTCCTGGCTGTTTTAGGGGTTTCACATCCTTCCCCACTTAGCTCAGTTTAGGGACCTTAGCTGACGGTCTGGGTTCTTTCCCTCTCGTACCTGGAGCTTATCCCCCGGGTACTGACTGCCATGGAACGCTTTCTCCCCATTCGGAGTTTGGTAGGGTTCGGTACCCCTTTCGAGGCCCTAGCCCTTCCAGTGGCTCTACCTGAGAGAAGCTACCATGACGCTAGGCGTCGACCTATTTCGGAGAGAACGAGCTATCCCGGAACGCGATTGGCTTTTCACCGCTACCCACACCTCATCCAACGGTTTTGCAGCACCGACTGGTTCAGGCCTCCAGACAGTATTACCTGTCCTTCACCTTGGGCATGGGTAGATCGTTCCGCTTCGCGTCTGCCCCAAGCTACTTAACGCCCTGTTTGGACTCGGTTTCCCTTCGGCTTCGTCTTGCGACTTAACCTTGCAGCTTAGGACAACTCCCTGGCTCATTTTGCAAAAGGCACGCAGTCGAGGCAAAAGCCTCTTCCACTGGATTGTAGATCCTTGGTTTCAGGTTCTATTTCACTCCCCTTCCGGGGTTCTTTTCGCCTTTCCCTCGCGGTACTATGCGCTATCGGTCAGCCAGTAGTACTTAGCCTTAGAGAGTGGTCTCCCCAGATTCCTACCACCTTCCGCGGGGGCGGTAGTACTCGAGGACGCATCCGGAAGACTTTATGCTTTCGCATACAGGGCTTTCACCTTCTATGGCGCGCTGTTCCAAGCGCTTCTGCTAGCATAAAGTTTTGTAACTTCCGCAAGACTTGGCAGAGTCTTGAAGATGCGCCTCACGACCCCTACAAAGCTAAGGCTGCCACCATGGCACTTTGTAGGTTTAGGCTAATCCCCGTTCGCTCGCCGCTACTTAGGGAGTCTCATTCGATTTCCTTTCCTGGGACTACTAGAAGGTTTTACTTCGCCCCGTGTGTGCCCCTTTCGGGTGCTATGGTATTACCCATAGCGGGTTGCCCCATTCGGAGATCCGGGCCTCAAAGGCTGTTTGCGCCTCCACCCGGCTTATCGCAGCTTACCACGTCCTTCATCCACTCTGGCTGCCAAGGCATCCACCAAGGACCCTTACTAACTTGCATACCCACTTTAATCACTTCTTCTCTTAAACCTATTCAACTTATTAAGCACTTGAGCCTCTCCATGTTTACACATGGAGATGGTGGGATTTGAACCCACGACATCCTGCTTGCAAAGCAGGCGCTCTCCCGCTGAGCTACATCCCCTTAATTCGCATCCCTGATAATGGGCCTCACTGGATTTGAACCAGTGACCTTACCCTTATCAGGGGTACGCTCTAACCAAACTGAGCTAGAGGCCCTAAGGGTTAATAGCTCAATGAGAGGATAGCGTAGCAAGTATAATCCGTTAAAAAAGGAGGTGATCCAGCCGCAGGTTCCCCTACGGCTACCTTGTTACGACTTCGCCCCAGTTACCGACGTTTTCATCGGCCTCTGCCTCCCTTGCGGGTTAGCTCGAGGACTTCCGAAAACACCAGCTTCCGTGGCGTGACGGGCGGTGTGTGCAAGGCCCGGGAACGTATTCACGGCGACATAGCTGATACGCCATTACTACCGATTCCGGCTTCATGAAGGTGAGTTTCAACCTTCAATTCGCACCACGACAAGGTTTGTGAGATTAGCTTGAGCTCGCGCTCTTGCCACTCATTGTCCTTGCCACTGTAGCGCCTGTGTAGCCCAGAGCATAAAGGGCATACTGACCTGACGTCGCCCCCTCCTTCCTCCGGCTTGTCGCCGGCAGTCTCCTTATAGAGCACCTCATAAGAGGAAGCAAATAAGGACAAGGGTTGCGCTCGTTGCGGGACTTAACCCAACATCTCACAACACGAGCTGACGACGGCCATGCACCACCTGTGGTAGGATTTCTCCCAAAAGGGAAACACGGCTATCTTTCGACAGCCTTTCCTACCATTTCAAACCCTGGTAAGGTTTTTCGGTTAGCATCGAATTAAACCAGACGCTCCACCGGTTGTGCGGGCCCCCGCCAATTCCTTTGAGTTTCAGGCTTGCGCCCGTACTCCCCAGGCGGGATGTTTAACGCGTTAGCTGGGGTGCAGCGAAGTTATCACTACACCTAACATCCATCGTTTACAGCTGGGACTACCCGGGTATCTAATCCGGTTTGCTCCCCCAGCTTTCGTCCATGACCGTCAGTACCGTCCCAGTAGGCCGCCTTCGCCACTGGTGTTCCTCCCGATATCTACGCATTTCACCGCTACACCGGGAATTCCGCCTACCTGAACAGGACTCAAGTAACGCAGTTCGGAATGCCTTGCCGAAGTTGAGCTTCGGGTTTTGACAATCCGCTTACGAAACCAGCTACGGACGCTTTACGCCCAGTAACATCGCGCAACGCTCGGGACCTACGTATTACCGCGGCTGCTGGCACGTAGTTAGCCGTCCCTTCCTCTGATGGTACCGTCAAGACCAAGAGGTATTAGCCCTTGGTCCCATCTTCCCATCTGACAGAGGTTTACACCCCGAAGGGCTTCTTCCCTCACGCGGCATTGCGGGGTCAGACTTTCGTCCATTGCCCACGATTCCCCACTGCTGCCCCCCGTAGGGGTGCGGGCCGTGTCTCAGTCCCACTGTGGCTGATCATCCTCTAAGACCAGCTACCCGTCATTGGCTTGGTAGGCCATTACCCCACCAACTACCTGATAGGACGCGAACCCCTCTTTGAGCCGAAGCCTTTAACAGCCTCGCTTTCATCCTTTGTCTTAGTGACAAAGGACATTATAGGGTATTAGCTATCCTTTCGGACAGTTATCCCCTTCTCAAAGGCAGGTTATTCACGCGTTACTCACCCGTTTGCCACTGAAAGTGAGTTGCCCCACTTTCCGTTCGACTTGCATGTGTTAGGCATGCCGCCAGCGTTCGCGCTGAGCCAGGATCAAACTCTTCAAAGAATTTTATCCATGGCTTTTAATGTTAATGGTGTTGCTACGCTATCCTCTTATTCAACTATTGAAGTACGCCCGTTGATAGCACTTATTTTTAAGCTATCAACCAATTGAGAATATTAAGTATACACCATCTAAAAGGGTTTGTCAAGAGGTAATGATATGATATGTATCAT
>NZ_BAAHXP010000031.1:0-6112 GCF_054656715.1 Hydrogenobaculum acidophilum | reverse complement strand
ATCTCAAGATTGTTTGATAATATCAAATTTTCTATATCTTCTTTAATTCTTTTTTCTATATTATTGCTTGCGGAAGTAAGTATATCCCATAGCCTATAAGAGGATTTAGATTTAAGATAGTCTAATGCAGTTTTTATCTTTTCTATAAAAAAGCGATTTTCGGTTGGTTTTATGCCTACAACTACTACATCTGGGGCTACATAGTTTGTTATTATATCGGTTAGTGCTGCGTCTTTTAAGTCCTTGACACCGCCATTTACACCAAAGTAAAGGGTTTCTGTGAAACCTAAATAACTTAGCGAAAATGCTACAGTTTCTGGATGCAATGGTTTTAGGTGGGTAGGGTCTGTCCAAAAACCTATTGTACCTACTGTTAGATTCTCCGCAAAAGGAAATTCTGCTATATAGGTACCGCCAGGCTTTAATACGCGAAGTACCTCTTTATGAAGCTCAAAAGCGTATTCAAAAGGAAGATGCTCTAACACATGTATAAGTGATATGACATCGTAGGTATCTTGTTTTTGGCTTTTAAGAAAATCGAGGGCATCTGCATAGGCCACATTAAAACCTTTTGAGCGGGTTTCTTCTAGTACAACCTTGTTTATATCTATACCAAAAGCTTCAAAACCGTAATCTTCGTATATAGAGAGCATTTCACCTCTGCCGCAACCTATATCAAGAGCTTTTGGTTTTGAAGATGGATAGGCTTCTGCGTAGACTTTTAAAAGGGGTATGTAAAACTCAAGGCGTTTTTTTATCTCTTCTTCGGAGCCTCTAAACTTCTCTTCAAAAGC
The DNA here is from genome assembly GCF_054656715.1 of Hydrogenobaculum acidophilum. NCBI lineage: Bacteria > Pseudomonadati > Aquificota > Aquificia > Aquificales > Aquificaceae > Hydrogenobaculum > Hydrogenobaculum acidophilum. The sequence continues at coordinate 5,318 of NZ_BAAHXP010000031.1, read as the reverse complement.
CCTGTAAAAAGTGTCGTCTATTGGCATTTTGCCTCTTTGGAAGCTCTTTCTAAATCTTTTTCCATCATAATCTCTACTATTTTATCAAAGGTGGTTTTTGGTTCCCAACCAAGCTTTGCTTTGGCTTTTGAATAATCTCCTATCAGGATATCCACTTCTGCTGGTCTATAAAACTTTTTGGATACTTCTACTATGGTTTTGCCAGTTTTTTTATCTATCCCTTTTGTGTTTTCAGCTTCTCCTTGCCAGTCTATGTCAAATCCAGCTACCAAAGATGCTTTTTCTACAAACTCTCTTACCGAGTGCGTAGTGTTTGTGGCAAGCACATAATCATCTGGAGTGCTTTGCTGAAGCATTAAATACATACCATATACATACTCAGGTGCATAGCCCCAATCTCTTTTGGAGTCAAGATTTCCAAGGATGAGTTTTTCTTCAAGGTTGTATTTTATACGAGAAAGCGTATAGGTAATCTTCCTTGTGACAAACTCAAGACCCCTAAGAGGTGATTCGTGGTTAAAAAGTATACCAGAGCAAGCGTACATATCGTAAGATTCTCTATAGTTTTGGGTGATAAAGTGAGCAAATACCTTTGCACAAGCGTATGGACTTCTTGGATGAAAAGGCGTATCTTCGTTTTGAGGGATAGCTCTTACTTTTCCAAACATCTCGGAGGTGGAGGCTTGATAAAACTTTGCATCTGGTTTTATATCTCTTATAGCTTCTAAAAGCCTTAAAACCCCCATAGCGTCTATATCTGTGGTAAGAAGTGGCTGTTCAAAGGATACACCTACAAAGCTTTGGGCTGCCAAGTTGTATACCTCATCTGGCATTACTTCTTTTATCACATGCCTTATGTTGGTAAGCTCAAGCAAGTCCATGTATACAATTTTTACATGTTTTTCTATACCAAGCTCTTTTAAACGCCAATTGGAAGAGTCCCCACTTCTTCTATCTGCTCCGTAGACTTCATAGCCGTTTTCAAGCAAGAGCTTGGCCAGATATGCCCCGTCTTGCCCTCTTATACCTGTTATCAGTGCTTTTTTCATAATCGTATATTATAGCATATCTATATACACTCTTGCACTTAAATGTCTTCTGTCTTGTGAGCCTGGTATTACAAGCTTTGGTATCCAAGTTTTGTTTGCTTTTAGAATGATATAACTATAGGGTTTTAGTGTATATTTTAATGAAGAGTTTTTAGAAGGACAAAATGTTATATGCTTGGGATATATGTATAAACATACACCTTTTATAGGAAGACTTTGGGGTGGTATTGAGATGGTCAGTTTATTTTTAAATGTGTTAAACTGAGATATGTATCCAATCCAGTGGTCTTGATAATAACCTAAGAGTCTTGGTTTGGAAGTATAAGTTTTATGCCAAGTTTTTATATAGGGAACATAAAAGATGCAGCTTAAAAATATTATAAAAGAGATAGATATCGCCAGATACTTTAAGTCCTTATAAGGATAGGGATGGTATTTGAATATACGGTGTCTTATCTTTTCAAAGAAATTTTCAATGCTTATGGCTATAAAAAATGCAAGCATTAGGCTTATGAAAAAAACTTTATAAGGGTTGTGAACAAAATAAATATATATAGGAAGATGAATAAGGTAAACAGCGTAAGTGAAATTTCCAAGAAAGTTTTCTATGGGACTCTTGCCGTTTTCTCCAAGGTAAAATATTATGTAGGAAAGGTCTAAAAGACCAAAGATATAACCCAAAAAAGGATTTAGAAAAAAAGGAAGATAGCATATATAGATATAAAGTAAGATTGATAGTAAAAACAGCATCTTTGATTTAGGTATTAGGCTTTTTATATGATACAAAAATACGCCTATTATAAAAGCTAGAAGACAAAAGTTAACCAAAGAGTAAAGATAAAGATGAAAAAAATTTGCAGCACTAAACATTGCAAAGGGAAAATCTTTTTTGGAAAAGGCTATTAAAAAAAGGATAAAAAAACCTACAAAGAAAGGATAAAAATATTTTTTGTAAAAGTTTATCAAAAAGCCAACAGGGTAAAAGATGGTGTCATAGCAAAGGGTCCAAGCCTGAGGTATGAGAAGACTTGCAAACAAAAGAGGCTTATGTTTATCGAACAACGCTAAGACTCCATAAGGTATGAGCGTATTATAAAAAAAATAACCAACGTTTGCATGAGGTTTTAGGATTATAAAAAAAACAAAAAACAAAACTATGTAAAGGGGATATATTCTCATATACCTTGTGATGGTAAAATGAATGAGGGCTTTGAAGCTTGGTTTTTCATACTTTTTGGAGATATTAGCCACAAGATAACCGCTTAGCATAAAAAATCCATATACTGCTATATGCCCATCTCCCACAAAATAAAAGACGGGTTTTTTAAAGATATCTAAAAAAAACGGTGCCAAAAACCGGTTAAAAAAGCTTCTATAAAAACCAAAGTGAGTATCCATTACGCTTAAAGCAAACAAAACCCTTAACCATCCTAACGTTGGTTTTTTCATGATACAATTATAATATGAGCTTGGCACCTATAGCCATATTCTCTTACAAAAGACCAAAACATCTTGATATTATGATATCTTCCCTTGTTAAAAACAAAGGCATAAAAGACAGCACAGTCTTTGTTTTCATAGATGGACCTAAAAATGACGATGAAAAGCACTTGCAAATAGATATAGAAAAGGTGGTATTTAAATATAAAGATTATTTTAAAAGCCTTGAAATAGTTAAAAGGCCTACAAACTACGGGCTTTCAAGAAATATACCAGAAGGCATTACAGAGGTTTTGGGCTTTTACGATAAAACAATAGTCTTAGAAGAAGACCTGTATCTTAGCCCTTATTTTCTTAAATTTATGAACGATGCTCTAAATTTTTATGAAGATGAAGAAAAAGTCATGCACATATCTGGATATATATTTCCTATGAAAAAGAAAGGTCTTCCTGATACGTTTTTTATAAGACCAGCCAGTTGTTGGGGATGGGCTACTTGGAAAAGGGCATGGTTTTTTGAAAGAAACCCAGAGAAGTTGTTGGATATGTTTGACAAAAAGATGATAGATGAATTTAATTTGGGTGGATGCACTCATTATTTTGAGCAAATACTGGCAAACAAAGAAAGAAGAGCAAGCACATGGGCGGTTTTTTGGTATGCAAGCGTTTTTCTAAGAGGCGGATATTCTCTTCATCCAAAGTACTCTTACGTAAGAAATATAGGTTTTGAGGATGGGCTTGGAGAAAGTTCAAGCATTACATCTATTTTTGATGTAAACGTATACGACAAACCGCTAAACTTTTCCAAACATATAGAAATCTCTTCTTTGGCAAGTAGATATCTATCGGAGTATTGCCAAATAGGTCCATATCCATATCCAAAAAATCTCATCTGGTTTTTATACCTTGATAACAATACTCATCCTTATTGGAAAGAGATTTTTAACAAAAGCCTGATAAAAAAGCCACACAAAAAGGCTACCCTAAAGCAAACAGAGCGATTTTACCATTTCAACGAGCTTTTAAAAGCTCTACATTGCTATCTAAACATCTCAAAAGACAAAGACATAACCCCTAAAAAAGCCCAAGATATAGGATGCCTTAGAAAACATATAGCCACTTACGATGATAATCTACAAAATAGAAACTGGACAGCTTTGGGAGGATGGCTTGGAAACTGGGAAGATACTTACGCAGTGGGTATCACAGGAGATTACCAAGATATAAAACCCATTATAGAACTTTACAAATCAAAAGCCAAGAAGATATACTTTCCATATCCAACAGAATACAAAGATGATACTGAAGAACAAGGGCAGCTTCTTATCGTGTTTTAATACATCACTCTATTCTCTACTACAGGTATTTTAGAGCTGCACATCAAGTCAAAAAGCCTCTTGTTAATCTTTGGAGAGTTTTTGCCTATTTTATATATAAACTTCATACCTATTGGATTTATAAGAGATAGTTTGTTATTATAACAATAAGCTTCAATAGTATAAAACATGCCGTAGTTAGGAGCTAAGGAGTTTGCTACTTCTTTTGCACTTAATTTTGGTTTGTTATGGGTTTCTTTGTAGTAATCTTCATTGGTTTTGTGTATTTGATATCTGATGGATTTATAAACTTTTAAAGGGACAAACGATATCCAAGCTTCGTATATACCGCCACCAAAATATCCTTTTGCATTGTTGATGTACAAAACGTATTTTTTTCCTTTAAAAGAAGAAACGCCCGCGTAAGAAAAACCTTCGCTAAATACATTTATAGGCTTTTTGTATAAAGTTATAGCATAAGCTCCGTTATGCATAAAAAAAGACGAACCAACATTTATAGTAGGCTTAGCAAAAGAAAATCCTATTAAAAAAGCTAAAATCAAAAAAACACTGATAATTTTTAACATAACCCACCATTACAAATAATGCAATGCCCCCCAAGGAAGAGGGGGATGAGGAATTGAAGATTAATAGTTCATGCTAGAGACTGCGTTATATTTAGCTTGACCGAAAGCGTTTTGCTCTGGAGCTACTATATCTACAGGTATTCTCTTTAAGAAGCCGTCGTACATTTGGTATGCATAGGCTGCTACATCTGTAGCCTTAACTGTAGGATCTTCTATCGTTACTTCTATAGGAGCACCTGTTGTCCAGTCAACATTACCTGTACATTCGCTAGCTAAATTAGCTAGGTTAGTATAGTATACATTGCCAGAGGTTGATGTCCATGTTACGCTACAAGTTACACCAGGATTGTTAAGCACGTTTAACATTAGCGCAGTGGAACTTACACCTTGCGGTAAGCTTACTTTTAACCATCCCCCGAAGGCACTTCCAGATTGTACGCTTGGTAAGTATAGTCTAACATATGGGAATGCCCATATCATAAAAGTACCGCTTGTTACAGAGACAGAGTTTCCTGTCATGCTGCCAACCACTGGCGTTATATTAATGCTAAGCGTAACAGGGCCTGGATTTATCTCATACTGTCCTCCAAAGTAGGATCCTACTCCGGCCAGGTTAACCGTAGATTGAGGATCCATGAAAGTTACAGAGTAAGTTCCAGCTGATGCACTAAGTAAACCATTGCTACTACTGCTACCAAGAATATCATTGAATGTGAATGTCGTAGCAGGTCCTGCTGTCATGGAGCCTATGCTGTCGGCTGTAAAGCTAGAAGTGATAGTGGCTAATACTGTAGAGCTTTGTGGTGTCGCAAATGAGAAGGTAAGAGTTGAACCAGCCCCTGCACCTCCAGTTCTATAGCCATCAGCAATACACTGGTTAGTTACTAATAAGGTATTACTTACAGCAAGTATTGGAACTTGGCAAT
>NZ_BAAHXP010000030.1:0-6673 GCF_054656715.1 Hydrogenobaculum acidophilum | reverse complement strand
GGCTTTTAATATGATAATAATGCAGTAAGAAGATAAAAACACATTGTTAAGAAAAAGGTTATAATATTTATGTGAAAAGCTTTAAAACACCTATACTTTTTATAACTTTTAAAAGGCTTGATACTACCAAGCAGGTCTTGGAACAGATTTTGAAGGTAAGGCCAGAAAAACTGTATGTATTTTCTGATGGTCCTAGAAATGAAGAAGAGGCAGAAGATGTATATAGAGTAAGAGAATACATAACCAATGAATGCAAAAATCATGGTATAGAGTTTAAAAGTTTGTTTATGGATAAAAATTTGGGTATAACCGATGGAATATTTAATGCTATAAATTGGGTGTTCAATCATGAAGAATTTTTAGTCTATTTAGAAGATGACACATTGCCAAATACAAGTTTTTTCTATTTTGTAGAAAGAATGTTGGAAATTTATAAAGATGAGGAAAAAGTTAGCGCAATTACAGGTAAAAATCTTGTAAATGAATATGTAAATGATATACGTTTTTCTAAGTGGGCGCCGTCGTGGGGAATGGGGTTTTGGAAAAATCGGTGGGATTTATTCTTGAAGCAATATTCAGAAATTTTTAACAATAACTTATGCAAAGATTATATATACAAAGCATTGGGTTATATAGACTATAGATATTCGAAATTGCTGGATGCTTATTTTTATTATTTTATCGAGAAAATGCCGATAGACGGCAAATACCACTATTTTACACTGTACAATAAAACCTTTTATATAAAGCCAACTAAAAACCTTATTCAACAACTTGGATGGTTATATGGCACAAATGCTAATGTTGATAATTACATAGGAGAACTACCACCAGAGTGTTTAAAAGAAATAGATATAAATTCCATCAAGTACAAAAAACCACTGCACGATATAGAAGTAGATATAGAAACTATAAATATCCTAAAATCTTTTGATTTATTTCACGGCATTACAAAAGAAAATATAAGGTCGCAGTTAACTAAAATACTCATGGATAATGGCTCGATAGCAATATATGGGGCAGGAATAATGGGATTAACATTTTATAAAGTCTGGGATGATATGCTTTATGGTAATGTTTGTTGTTTTTTAGATGACAATGCCACTTGATATGTGGATGATATCCCTATATTAAAACCAGAAAATGTAGACATAAAACCTGATGCAGTTATAATTTCAATAGTTAACAAAGTAGCTGCTAAAAACATGGAAGATAAAGTCAAGAAACTCTTTCCAGATGCAAAAGTTTATAATATAAGAGATATAGTTATGGGTAATATATGACCTACGAAATACCTATATTGTATATACCGTTTAAGCGATTAAATGTTATAGAGGTTGCTTTTGGACAGATTAAGAAGATAAAACCGAAAAAGCTTTATATAGCCCAAGACGGGGCAAGAAATGAAGAAGAAGCTATTGAATTAAAAGATGCCTTAGATTATATAAAAACCAATATAGATTGGGATTGTAATGTTTATTATTTAAAAAGTGAAAAAAACGTTGGTCCTAATTTATTTATATTTAAAACGATAAGTTGGTTTTTTGAAAATGAAGAATACGGGGTAATAATAGAAGAAGATGGGTATGCTTCTGATAGTTTTTTTGAGTTTGCCAAAGAACTTTTAATAAAACACAAAGAAGATAAAAACATATGGGCAATAAGTGGGTTTTCTGCTTTTAGTAAAAACAATGCCAAATACGATTATTATATTAGCAACTTTAACTTTGCACCATGGGCTTTCGCTACATGGAAAGATAGATGGGATAAATTTGATTTTAGTTTAAAGAGCATAAAATCTTACGAGTTTTTGAATAAAGTTTACGAAGGACCCATGTTAAAAATAATGCGAGCTTATTCTAATATAATAGAAAACAATATAGAAAAATTTAAAGACAAAGTCACATGGGATTTAAGATTTAGATTTAACATGCAATATAACAATGGCTATTGTATATTTCCAAGGCAAAACATTATTAAACATCTTGACTTTGACTCTCAAAATGCCACAAGCTTCCATCAAGACACGTTTTTAAAAGATATATCAGAGTATATAGATATAAGCGAGTTTAATTTTAAAAATTTCAGCCAACCCTTATATATAAACGATAAAACCCTATCAGATAGGTTTTTAAGCTTTTGGCAAAAAGATGTAGTATTTTCTATAACATCACAAAAAGTTATAAAACAAATAAAAGATATCATAAAAAATTACGATAAAGTTTACATATATGGTGCAGGCTTTTTCGCTTATATATTTTATAGTGTATTTAAAGATATTTTAGAAGATAAACACGTAGCTTTTGTTGATGATAACCAAAACCAAAATTTTTTAGGCAAAAGTGTATTACCACCATATGAAATAAAAAACCAAAAAAATAGTTGCATACTAATAGCCATCACAAAAACCAAAGATATAAAAAATATTTTGGAAAAACTCAAAAGCCAAAACAATGTTATAATCTTAAGAAAACTACTAGAGGAATCTTTATGAGTCTATACGAAGGCATTAAAACCGCAATCATCTACGGAGCTGGTAAAGGTGGAGCCCTAACTTATGAGCATCTTACTAAAAACGGGATTGAAGTAGTGGCTTTTATAGATGATTTTAAAACTGGAGAGTATCTTGGCAAGCCTATCATAAAGCTTGATGATATTAAAAACTACAATGTGGATGGGTATTTTGTGGGGACGGCAAAGAGTATGGGACTTATTCTAAGATGGGCTAAAAATATTTTGGATATGTACAAGGACGCAAATGTTTACATCTCAAGTATTATACCTCTGTGTGATAGTCATGGGAATAAATTAACAGATTACCCAGAAGTCATTCCTGTACCTCCGTTAAATCCTAAACAATATTTAAGCTTGTTTGAAGAAAACGACTTCATTAAAGATTTTGATTGGTATTTGGATTTTATTGTATATAATTTGAATTTTATTGGATATGATAGATTTCACAGACTTGATAAGTTTTATGATATGGAAAAGTTAAATAAATATTATAATCCAGAGTGTAAAAAATATTATTCTTACCCAGATATAGACTTTGATGTAGAAGAAGGGGACATAGTATTTGACTGTGGGGCAAATAGCTCTGAGGGGCTTAATTGTGATTATTTTGCAATAAAAGCTGGTGAAAAAGGAAAAGTATATGCTTTTGAGCCAATACCAAGGATTTATACTGAGCTTTTAGAAGATATAAAAGATTTTAAAAACATAGTACCTGTAAATATGGGAGTTTCTGATAAAAAAGGTGTTGCTTATTTTGAGGATATGGGCGGAGGCAGCAGAGTATCTGAAAAAGGTAGTGTAAGAGTAGAGCTTACTACGATAGATGATTTTGTAAAAGAAAATAATATAGAAAAAGTGGATTTTATAAAAATGGATATAGAAGGAGCTGAGCTTGATGCTCTAAAAGGTGCTACAAACACTATAAAGACCTTTAAGCCAAAGCTTGCTATATGTGTATACCACAAACCAGAACACTTTTACGAGATACCGCAATTTATAAAATCCCTTGTACCAGAATATAAGATATGGCTTTTAAACAATGAGCTATGGGGTTGGAATGGTACGAAAGTTTTTTGTATAATATGAATAAATCATTTAATGTTCCGATATTATATGTTCCCTTTAAGAGACTTAATATAATCAAACAAGTGTTACCAAGAATTTTAGAGGTAAATCCCAAGAAATTATACATATATCAAGACGGTCCTAGAGATAAAAGAGAAAGTGAAGCATTAGAATCAGTAATTGACTATATAAATAATATGGTGTCTAAAAATAATATTGATGTAATATTTAATCTGAACAAAAATAATTTAGGTCCTTATAGAGGTGTTTGGGAAGCGGTTTCATGGTTTTTTAATCATGAGGAAGATGGAATAATAATAGAAGAGGATATATATCCTAGTTTGAGCTTTTTTTACTTTTGCGAAAAACTTTTAAAACTTTACAAAAACAACAAAAATATATGGGCTATAGTAGGTAAGGACGCTATAAATATAAAGGACTTAAAAGATATCTACTTTTTAAAGACCTTTCTTCCACCTTGGGGTTTTGCTACTTGGAGAGATAGATGGAGGAGGCTTGATTTTGATTTAAAAGGATTGAAAGAAATTGATATACCGGATGATTTGAATATAAGGTATAAAAAAGCCATTAATGGACTATTAAACATAGGTGTTAAGAATTTTGGATGGGATGTAAGGTTTGATGCTTTTATAAAAGCAAATAATGGAGTTGTGGCTCATTATAAGCGTAATTTAGTCAAACACTTAGGATGGGAAGATGGAACTCATTATAGTACGACAAATAAAATAGATGAAGAAATATTCGAAATAGAAGATATAGATAGTTTAAAACTTGAAGATAGCATAAATTATAGTGATTGGATTGAGAAACTAAATATAGAAAGATGGAAGTATTTTGACAGGTATGCTGGATTATTTAGTAGTATATTCGGATCAAATCTAGAAACAATCGTTGCGAGTTCTAATAGAATATCTATATACGGTGCTGGATTTTTGGGTAGGATCATGTATTTTATATATGATGACATTTTTGATAGTAAATTGACTTATTTTATAGATGATAGCTCTAAAGATAACAATATTAACGGCATTCCTATATTAAAATTTGAAGAAATAAATGTTGAGCCAGATACTATAATAATTTCAATTGCCAACAATTATTTAAATAAAAGCTTAAGAGACAAAATAGCTAGATCCTATAGAAATGTAAAAGTTTATGATATAAAAGAAATTATGGACAATGAAATTAACTAAAACACTAAATCCCTAAGCCACACCACATCTTTGTTTGGTACTTTCTTTTTCATATTTTGATAAGTAGTTTTTGATTGAGGCGATATGATGACAAGATCTATATCCTCTGGCATGTTTTCAGGTGTTAAAACTGGTTTTCCAAAAAGTTCGTTACATTGAGGGTTATCGTCTAAAAAGCAAAGCACTTTATCATTCATTATATCATTGTAAACATAATACAATACTTTACCTAATACACCAATACCATATATAGATATATTTTTATATCTAGAAGTTATATTTTGTATGTTCTTATAAGTAGTTTCAGAGACTAACGCAAAAAATATGTTATATTTACCAAAAAAATCTAAGACTTTTTCAAATGTTTTTATAGCTTGTGTGTCTTCATAATTATCGAGAGAATACAAATCAACCTCTTTAAGATTGTTAACTTTAATATGATATTTTTGTATATCATCTATAAATATAGCCTCTTTTACCGTATTATCTATAGTGTTACTATTTTCAAAACCAATATGAGCAGAAAATGAAAATTTAGGTATAATAGAAAAAGCCTTATTACAAATTAATTCTCTTGAAATCTTAGAATCATAAAATTCTTTATGTTTATCATGAAACATCATATGGCATTCATAAAGCTTAGCTTTCCTAGGGTTTTCAAAATATTTGTATAGATGGCTAGTATTTTTTATGTTACCAAAATCGTTTCTATTGGAAAAGTTTAAATTTTCCCATTTATCTTTCCAAGTAGCATATCCCCAAGACCAAAAATAATCTGTTTTTACATAATCATACGGTATATCTATCGTATTATAAGCCAATACAAACCATACATCTTTATCATTTTTAAATTTGTTTAACATTTTTTCCAAAAACCAAAAACCCGATAGACTCATATATACATCTTCTTCTAAAATTATTCCTTGCTCTTCATTTTCAAAAAACCAATCTATAGCATTTAATGCTCCCTTATCTATTCCTAAGTTCTCATCTCTACACAAAGTCTTTACCTCACATTCCCAATCTATATTTGACAATATGTATTCTCTTACTTTAAAGATTTTATCCTTTTCATCAGGCACATGAGGTCTTGGTCCATCCTGGGCTATATAAAGCTTTTTTGGTTTTGCTTTTCTTATTTGGCCGAAGGCTTTTTGTACTATATCAGGTCTGTTGAAAACCATATACAAAACTGGCGTTTCAAGCTGTCCCGGCACTTCAAAGTTTTCTACAAATTTTATCATGCTTTTATTATAATAAAAATCAAAAGACTTTGTATGCTCTTCTTTTTAAAAACACAAAAAAGCTAAATAAAGGCGTATCTAATTGATATAACCCAACTTTCCAATTTAAATATGACATAAAAAAGCCTACTATGACATAATTTTTAAAAATCGCCATAGGAGTTTAATACAATATGAGTTATGAAGATTTTATCTGTATGAGTCGCTGTACATCATGATAAGTATGCCACACGCCACCACTCACACTTAAAAAGATTATACCAAATTTTCATACTGTTACTTACTTGTGGATACTCTGTTCCTTCTATAAACCATAACTCTTCCTCTATAGTCCTTATAGCTCTTTCCACATTGGCATTTGTTTATTGCGTGGCACGCTTGTTGGATTATCTCTCCCGGAGCTCTAATCCGTGGCATACCTGTAGTTCTAAGACCAGTTTTTGTTCTTTTCCTATTTTGGTTTTGTTTTCTCTTTTGCTTTATACTCTTTGTCTTCTCAATAAGACCAAAGGCTTTCAAAACCCTATGCACTGTAGAAGGAGATACATTTATGTCTTTCTCCCTTCTAAATATATTGCTATCTTCTCTTTGCTCCAATAATCGTAGCATACTTGTAAACCGTGGCAGACTTGTGGA
>NZ_BAAHXP010000029.1:0-6767 GCF_054656715.1 Hydrogenobaculum acidophilum | reverse complement strand
TACAAACTTAGGTCTTGAAACGCTTCACGTGGCTATAAGAGATTACCTTACAAAGCAAGGTAGACTGGAAGAAGCAAACATTATACCTACTTGCTTTGAGGAATCTGAAGAAGAAGAGTCTGAAGTGTCTTTCAGCTTTTAGGAGGATGTATCATGATGAACTTAGAACATTTATTTGAAGAGCCAACATGCTCTCATAACAAAGCTAAATCCCCAGAAGAAAAGAAAAAAGGCTGTCCCAAACCAAAGCCAGGAGCTGCAGCCGGAGGATGTGCTTTTGACGGAGCCCAGATAGCCCTTTTACCAATAGCAGATGCCGTACACTTAGTACATGGCCCCATAGCCTGTGCTGGTAATAGCTGGGATAACAGGGGTACTCGCTCTTCTGTTTCGGATTATTATAGAATGGGTTTTACTACTGACATATCTGAAAACGATGTCATATTTGGCGGAGAAAAGCGTCTGATGAAAGCTATAGAAGAATCCGTTAAAAAGTATAACCCGCCAGCGGTATTTGTTTATGCTACATGCGTTACATCTATGATAGGTGATGATTTAGAGTCTATATGTAAAAGAGCGCAAGCAAAGGTAGGTGTACCTGTGATACCCGTAAACTCCCCAGGTTTTGTGGGAAGCAAAAACCTAGGCAACAAGATAGCTGGTGAATCACTTTTTAAATACGTGATAGGCACAAAGGAACCCAAAAAAACAGAAGGTTATTATATAAATTTGCTTGGAGAATACAACATAGCCGGCGAGTTATGGCAAATTATACCGCTTTTCAACGAGCTTGGTATAAAAATAAGAGCTTGCATAAGTGGAGATACCACTTACAACGAAGTTGCTTCAGCCCATAGAGCTAATTTAAATATGGTGGTATGCTCCAAAGCTTTAGTATCACTTGCCAGAGCCCTAGAACAAAAATACAACATCCCTTATTTTGAAGGATCTTTCTATGGCATAAGAGATACCTCTGAAGCAATTATGAATATAGTAAATACGATAGGTGATGAAGAGCTTATATTAAAAGCCAAAAAACTCATAGAAGAAAAAGAAAGAGAAACTAGAGAAGCACTAAAGCCTTACATAGAGATTTTAAAAGGCAAAAGAGTGCTTATAAACACAGGAGGGGTAAAAAGTTGGTCTATGGTATCCCAAGTAAAAGAACTTGGCATGGAAGTGGTTGGTACATCTGCTAAGAAGAGTACCAAAGAAGATAAAGAAAGGATGCTAGAAATATTTGAGGGAGACGAGTCTAAGCTTATAGATGATCCAAATCCAAAAGAACTCATAAGATTGATAAAAGAACACAATGTAGATGTACTAATGGCTGGTGGTAGAAGCATGTACGTAGCTATGAAAACTAAGGTGGCATTTTTAGATACGAATCAAGAACGTATTCATGCATATGCAGGTTATGAAGGGATGATAAACCTTGCTAAAAACTTGGTTAATGCGCTTAACACACCTGTTTGGAAGCTTGTAAAGGAGGCTGCCCCATGGCAAAAGTGATAGATACCAAAAAATCCTGTGCTGTATATCCTTTAAAGTTAAGCCAGCCAATGGGTGCTGCGTATTGCTTTTTAGGGATAGACAAAAGCATGCCTATAATGCATGGTTCCCAAGGATGTGCAGCCTTTGCTAAGACATTTCTAACAAGGCACTTTAGAGAGCCTATCCCTATGCAAACCACAGCTTTGTCAGAGATAGCTACCGTTATAGGTGGTGATTCTAACATTCACGAGGCTATTAAGAACGTTATAGACAAAAATAACCCTAATATAGTGGGTCTTGTTTCTACTGGCGTTAGTGAGACGAGAGGAGATGATGTAATAGGGTCATTAAAAAGATTTAAATCAAATTTTCCAGATTACGCCGATAAAAAAGTTGTTTATGTATCTACACCGGATTATTTAGGGTCTTTCGAAACCGGTTATGAAAAAGCACTTTTAGAAGTCGTTAAAACATTGGTAGAACCACCTCATAGAAAATATAGAGATAAGGTAAACGTTTTTGTAAGCTACGCTTTAACTGCTGGTGATATAGAAGAGATACGTGATATGCTAAAAGATTTCGAATTAGATGCAGTTGTTGTACCAGATTTTTCCAAATCTATTGGTATAATGACAGACTTTAGTCCTATTACGATAGGCGGAACTACTTTAGAAGATATTCAAGGTTTGTCAAACTCTTCTTTTAGCATAGCTATAGGTTATAGTGCGAAGGCAGCAGCAGAATATTTGGAAAAACAATACAATATACCTATGTTTTATTTTGATTCTTTGCTTGGATTAAAAGCTACAGATGAGTTTTATGAGCTTTTAATAAAATTAACAGGCAGAGAGCCATCGGACAAATACAAAAGGTATCGTTCTAGACTTTTAGACACGATGGCAGATGGGCAGTTTTATTTTTCTGGAAAGAGTGTAGCCTTAGGTCTTGGGCCAGATTTGTTAGTCTCACTAGTGTACTTTTTAAAGGAAGAACTTGGTTTAAATATAGAATGTGCTGTAAGCCCAGTACATACTCCAAATTTAGATTTATTGCCTATTGACACCGTCTATATAGGGGATTTAGAAGATATAAAACTAAACGCTAAACATGTAGATATGATAATCTCCAATACAAATGGCCAACATATAGCAAAGTCTTTTAAAGTACCGCTTCTTCGCATAGGTATACCGATTTTCGATAGAGTTGGACACTTTTTCAGAACCTACGTAGGTTATAAAGGTACCTTAGAGTTTTTATACGAACTTACAAACTTATTTTTAGAACACGACGAAGAAAAATCCTACGAAGTGCCAGAGTTTATAAAAGATATGAAAAAAGAGGAGGTTTTATGAAAATAGCTTTTGCTACAAAAAGCTTAGAATATGTAGACGACCATTTTGGTTTTGCTAAAAGCATAGCTGTTTATGAAGTTAACAAGGATGGCTATCAATTTGTAGAGTTTAGAACAGCTGAGGATATACCAGAAGAAGAATATGACAAGATAAATGCAAAAATAGACATGATAAAAGATTGTGCTATAGTATATGTATTGGCTATAGGTGGTACAGCAGCTGCTAAAGTTGTGAAAGCAAAGATACATCCTGTTAAAGTTGCAGAACCAACGCCTATAAAAGATATCCTAGATAAGTTGGTAGAAGTTTTAAACACAAACCCACCGCCATGGTTAAAAAAAGCCATGTTAAGAGAAGAAAATGAAACAGAAAATATAGAAGAAACAGAATCTATGTAAGATATATTACAAAATTTTGTAATACTTATTACAATTTGTAAGTTTTTTGTTATATTGACAATGAAAATTTTATATTCTAAGTGGTATTTTATTTGCTCTAACAATTTATGAAATAACTTTTAAAAGGAGATTAGGATGAAGCTAGTAAGGGCGTTTATAAGACCAGAAAAGGAACAAGAAGTGGTGTTCGCTTTGGAAGGAGCAGGATTTCCTGCAGTTACCAAGATGTCTGTATTTGGTAGAGGTAAACAAAAAGGAGTAAAAATAGGTGATGTAGTATACGATGAACTCCCAAAAGTATTGTTGCTTATAGTGGTAAAAGATGAAGACGTAGACAAAGTGATTGATGTCATAAAAACAAGGGCGTACACCGGTAATTTTGGGGATGGCAAGATATTTATAAGCCCCGTGGAAAAAGCTATAACAGTTAGAACCGGGGAGGTAGAACAATGAAAGAAATTTGGGCTGTAATAAGAAGAAACAAATTTGCCCAAACCAAAAAGGCATTAGACGACATAGGCTATGGAGCTATGAGCATCCATTCCGTTTGGGGTCGAGGAAAGCAAGCAGGTTTTGCAATGTCAGAAACTGAAGCAGAAATGCCAACTTACACTACAGCCGCTCCTAACCTTGTACCAACTTCTTCAAAATATGCTACAGAAGGTGCTACTATCACAAAACCTTTGGTTTACATACCAAAGAGAATGATAGTTATGGTGGTTCCCGATGAAGCTGTTGATAAAATAGTAGATACTATAATAAGCGTAAATAGAACAGGAAGCGCTGGCGATGGAAAAATTTTTATAATGCCCGTAGAAGAATCTATAACTATTAGAACTGGCGAGAAAACTTTGTAATAGGAGGTATACTATGTGTACAAACGTTATTTTTGAACAAAAACCTAGCTGTGTAGGTGCCTGCACAGAAGAAGGCACAGATAAAGACTTGCAAAGGGAAATATGCCATCCAGAAAAAAAGTATGAGTCCATGTCCAAAGAGGAACTCAAAGAAGAGGTTAAAAAGTTGAGAATGCAAGCGATGGCATGTGCCACAGAATTACACGATTTAGCTGAAGAAGGTCTACCAAACAGATGGGAAGATATTCCAAAGGTGGCAGAGAAGGCTTACAAAATTCATAAAGAATATTTCTTAGCTAAGAAGATTTTAGATGGGCAAAGAGGTTAAATATCATGGCTACTGTTAGCTATAAAACAAAAGGTGGAAAAGAATGGATACCACGATATGTAGTCTCTATAAATCAAGAGGACTGTATAGGCTGTGGTAGGTGCTTTAAGGCTTGCGGAAGAGATGTCTTGATGCTTATAACTCCAGACGAAGATGATGAAGATGCGGACGATGATGCAAAATCTTATATGAGCATAGCCAATGCAGAGAACTGCATAGGTTGTGAGGCATGCTCTAGGGTATGTCCCAAAAAATGTTTTACTCATGAGGAGGTAAGTTTATGAAAGTTATAGTGGATGCTGATACTTGTACAGGATGTGAAGTTTGCACAGACAAGGTACCAGAGGTTTTCAAACTAAAAAACGGTATAGCTATAGTTATAAACAAAAATCCAGACGAGTCTTACAGAAAGCTCATAGAAGAGTCTATGGAAGAGTGTCCGAGCAATTCTATTAGTATAGAGGAGTAAATTATATGAAAGCTACCATAAGAAAAAGGACCGATAACTCTTTAGAGATATATATACCAAAGAAAGATTTAGAGGCTGTTGTAATAAAAACCGAGGGAGCTGATGGAAAATGGGGAGGGATTTTTGAATTAGCAAATGGATGGAAGATACAAGTACCTTATTTTGACAACGAACCTAAATTACCCATAACTCTGGAAGTTAAAAAGGTTGAGTAAACATGAATATATCAACTGTCACCGACGATGTAAAATGTTATGTTGGCGAACAGCAAAGGTATATTTTTGACGAACTTGTAGCAACGTTTCCAAATAAAAGACCTATACTTAGGGACGCTAATCTTTTATCTATCGCTGAAATTTTATTTGTATATGGTTGTTGGTTTTTATACAAAGAGTTAATCTTTATATATTTAGATGAAGAAAAAAGCTTTTATAAATTGTCCAGCTTTTTAAAAGAAAATGGTGACCCGTTGATGTACCATTTTTACAAAGAGCTTGTGTCTATCTATAAAAATAGCGATTATAAAGATCTTAGAGCTGTAAAAAGACGTGTTGGTTTTGAACTGTATAGTTGTATATTTAAAGAACCGCCAGCTTTTCTTAACCAAGAAGAGCTTAATATGATAGAATCTATCACGGAAAATGTTTTTTTAGAGATTCAAAATATTATTTATAAAGATATATACGGTAAAACGGTAACTCAAATAATATCATCTAATTAGTGATATATATCATTGTTATTTATTAAGCGTTATGTTATACTATATATAACGAAAGTTCAAGATAGTTTAAAATATATTTAGGAGGAAAAGCGATGAGATATAAAGTAGGTAGTCTTTTGCTTTTTAGTGGGTTATGTATTCTAAGCCATAACGCTGAAGCCATATTGTTAAAAGCCTCAAACGATGAGTTTGCACAAGTAGGGCTAAAAATGGAAATATGGGCTCAGCAAGATGGTGCCACTTACACAAATGACCATTCTTCTACAAACTTTTCAGTGGCTCAGACACGCCTTTACTTTGCTGGTCAGATAAACCCTATAGTACAATTTGGAGCTGACCTTGATTTTGCCGACAACAAAACTCTTGATGCTGATGGTACAGCCAGGACTCATCAAGGCGTGCCATATACGATGGTAAGAGATGCTTTTATAAACTTACATTTTAACAAAAGCGCAAACATCATGACAGGATTATTTTTAAACCCATGGTCAAGATATGAGCTTGAATACACATGGAGTTTTTATATACCTACAGAGAATTTTATTCCAGAAATAGGGACAATAAACAACGATATAACAAAAGTTTTAAAACCTACAAACAACACAAAACCATTTATCACTCCCCTCGCAAGTTTTAATTTAGGGGCAGATACTCAGTTCTTGAGTGCATTACGAGATATGGGCATAGTATATTGGGGAAGCATAGGTAAAAACGCGATGTTAAAATACTATGCTTTTGTAGGAAATGGAAAATACGATTATCAGGATGGATACAACGGCAACAGCAATTTAAAATATGGATTTAGATTGGAGTTTACACCCACGATGCTTGGATATAAAGGAGAATCAGGATATATAGACCAAGATACTTACCTTGGAAAAAGAAACACGCTTACGTTTGGCTTTGGCTACCAGCAACAAAAAATAGAGTGTGGGACATATGCACCAAATCCGAGCAACCCACCTACTGGCACTTCTTATAATAATGAATATTGTCCGTCAGGGTTAGGAGCAGCTGGCACTTCCACCACAGCAAAAGCCTACACATTTGATGTACTGTGGGAACAAAAGTTTGGGGATTTTGTACCAAACTTCCAAGCAGCATGGCTTCTTCAAAAAGATTTAGGTTATGCAAAAGCAGGTACTACT
>NZ_BAAHXP010000028.1:0-7465 GCF_054656715.1 Hydrogenobaculum acidophilum | reverse complement strand
TAAGTTTTCCGCTTCGCTTGCTACAAAGGGCATAAATACCGCCAACAACACTTTTTTCATAGTGTCCTCCTAACAAAATTTTAAATTTTTGATATCTAATCTCAATATATTTTTAATTTATATTTTCAGTATGATAAATATTTTGTTTTGAAGCTTTTCCATAAAAAATAAACGCTCCCAAAAATGTAAATATCATAAACAGTACAATAAATATACCTACTTTGCCAAGCGGTATGCCGTTTATAAAAGCTGTAAAATAGGCTTTTGGCATAAGCTCTTGGGTCAAAATCTGTAAAAGTTCAAGGGTACCTATAAAAAGCGCTATAAAAACGCTTGCCCCTGTGATAACCAAGTTAAAAGAGAGTCTTCTTAGAGGGTCGTTGTTTGTCCAAAAGTATATGTTGTTCATAATAAGAGAATCAAAGGAGTCCATAAGCGTCATACCTGCGGTAAAAAGAAGAGGAAACAACAATATGCCCCATATATTCATGTTGGTTTTTGCTAAAGCCACCGATATCCCAAGTATCGCAATCTCTGTAGCAGTATCAAAACCAAGCCCAAACAAAAACCCTACTATATACATTTTGTAAGGGGTATCTATTTTGTTGTATAAAAAGCTAAAAACCCTACCCATAAAACCTCTTTTGTTTAAAAGTTCTTGAAATGTTTTGTTTAATTCTTCTTGATACTCCGAAGAAGATTCTTTATACATTTTGTATATGTCGTATAAGGCTTTAAATATAAATATATTTAAGACCCCTATCAATATGAGAAAAAAAGCAGATATTAGAGTACCCACAACATTGCCCACACTTTGTAAAGTAGGTATAGATTCTTTTACGGCTTTTGTAGCAAAAACAAGAGCCAAAGAAAGGCCTATTACAACGCTGGAGTGTCCAAAAGAAAAGAAAAATCCAACACTACTAGCATCCTTCTGGTCTTGGACAAGCTTCCTTGTGACGTTGTCTATGGCCGCTATATGGTCTGCATCAAAGGCATGTCTTAAACCAAAAAGATATGCCATGCCACCTATAGCTAAAAGCCCAGGTACGTTGTAAAAGTTTACCGCAAACAAGCTCCAGATTAGCCCGTTAAAACCAACAAGTCCCAACAGCATAAGCTTTGCTTTTTTACTTTTTCTCACGTTACCCTCTTTATGAATGAACTATCATTTATTATAATATTTTTTGAAAAAAAGTAATATGATATATATTATACTATTGATACTTTTGTAAGTTTTGCAAATTTCACTCCGTTTAAACCAGCTATCAAATTTAGCGTATCTATTATGGTCTTTTTTGTGCCTTTTACCATAATAGTTTCTAGGCAATTATTATGGTCAATATGTATGTGGGTAGTGCAAAGTATGTTTACATAGTAGTTATGCTGGATATCGAGCATTTTTTGGGTTAGCTCTCTTTTATGATGGTCATACATTACAACAATGACACCTATTAGCTCGTCATTCTCGCTTGTCCATTTTTCTTCTATCATAGCCTCTCTTACCAAATCCCTTATAAATTCCGACCTGGATGAACAAGTTTGTTCTACCCTTTTATCTATATATTCCAAAAGGTCTCTTGGTATGGTTATGCATATCCTTTCAACTTTCATAAATTTTCATTATATTATATTTTCTATGCCAAGGACAAAAGACGAAAAGAGAAATCAAATTATAAAAGTAGCTTGTGAGCTTTTTGCCAAGAAGGGTTATTACAATACCACCATACCAGATATAGCAAACGCTTTGGGTATGAGCGTAGGCAACATCTACAATTACTTTGAATCAAAAGAAGAGCTTGCAAAAGAAACAATGCTTACAGTTTCAAAGCTTGTAGGAGAAAGACTCTCTTGTGTAAACTCTTTAAACATAAGCACAAAAGAGAAGATAGCACTTTTTGTTAAAAATTTTTTTGATATTGCGAAAAATGAACCAGAGCTCATGAACTATTTTCTAAAAGTTTTTCTAGTAAATAGAGAGGTTTTTAAAGAAGGTTGCGAAGGATTTACGTGCGTAAAAGACATTATCACAGAAACCATGATACTTTTGTCTGACGGCGTTGAGAAAAAAGAGCTCAGAAACCAAGAATTCTTCACAGCGTTTTCTACTATGATGGGTTCTATAGGTGGTATAGTGTTTTTATACTACGAAGGTGTTTTGGATAAAGACCTATATTACTATGAGCCTTACATATCTCAAAACATATATATGGCTTTAAAAGCATGAAAACACTCCTTTGGATACAAGGACTTTCCTGCGGGGCAAACACCCAGTCGTTTTTGTGCATAGAGCATGGAAGTTTGTTTGAACATGTAGAGATACTCTATCATCCCCTATCTGATAAATCTCTTGAAGAAAGTGTTAGGCTTTTATTAAAAGACGAAAAAGAATTAGACATCTTAATAGTAGAAGGCGCTATAGGAAAATCTATAAGACATATCTGCTCTCACAGTTTTTCAAACCTTGTAAAAATGTTGTCCTTAAAAGCCAAATACGTAGTAGCGTTGGGGGATTGCGCTTCTTTTGGCGGCGTGCATGCAAAATCAAACATTCATATTACGGGGCTTCAATTTAGGTTTAAAGAGTTTGGTGGGCTTTTAGGAAAAGATTTTTTATCAAAAGCATCGTATCCAGTTATAAACATAGCAGGATGCCCAGCTCATCCAGAATGGATATTTTATATGATAAACTCTTTACTAGAGGATAAAAATATAGAATTAGATGAGTTCAACAGACCAAAAGATATTTTTAAATATCTTACCCACAACGGATGCCTAAGAAACGAATACTTTGAGTGGAAGGTAGAATCAAAAGAGTTTGGCACAAAAGAAGGGTGTTTGTTTTATGAGCTTGGTTGCAGAGGGCCGCTAACACATTCACCTTGCAACAAGATACTTTGGAACGGAGTAAGCTCAAAAACGAGGGCTGGCACTCCTTGTGTTGGCTGTACGGAGTTTGACTTCCCAAGAGAAAACATGCTAAAAACAGAACAACTTATGGGTCTACCAAAGGATTTACCTATAGGTGTATCAAAAAGAGGCTATATCCTCCTTTCTGGTATAGCAAAAACCTTTACCCCAGATAGACTGAAAAATAAGCTTTAATGAAAATCACAAAAACTATTCTAAACAGATTAGAAGGAGAAGTAGAGTTAAAACTAGAATATTCTAAAGATAAGATAATCAACGCACGTATTTTAGGTACATCCTATAGAGATTTTAGCAACATACTAAAAAACAAACCCTACCTTGATAGCGTGATACTAACTCCAAGGGTATGCGGTATATGTGGACATGCTCATCTTATAGCTTCTGTAAAAGCCATAGAAAACGCTTACCAAAACGAAAATACAAGCTTTAGCATATCTCAAAAAGCCAATCTTGTAAGGTATATAACGCTGTTGTCAGAAATGATTCAAAATCACATAAGATGGTTTTATGCATATTTTATGTCGGAAATGCCAAAGCTAAATCCTGACATGAAAGATTATCTCCCTTTTGACGGTGAAAAGTGGAAAAGGGGTATAGCCATAAGCAACTATCCGATAAAAATAATAGCCGTTTTTGGCGGTCAGTGGCCTCATAACTCTTACGCTTTGCCAGGTGGTATAACCTCTGATTTTTCCTCTTACGATATAAGCGTTGCAAAAAGTTTTTGTACTAATCTTTTAAAAAGCATAGAAACTTATATAATAGGAATATCCATAGACAATTACATGTCATTATCAGAAAACGACATATTAAACTATACCAAAGGTGACGTTGGAGATTTTATAGAGCTATCCAAAAGGCTTGGACTTTTACACAAGGGTATTTCTTACGGTAGGTTTATCACGGGAGGCTCTATAGAGGGCTACGTAGAGTCATCGATTTTTGACAACGGTATAAAAGAGCCTTTTTATATAAAAAATGTAAATACAAAAGAGCATGAATTTAAAAAATTAAAAGAAATCACTGGTGTGGTTTACAACGAAAAATATTTTGAAACAGGTCCTTTGGCAAGAGAGATAAACTCCTCAAATCCTTTGTTTATAGAGCTTTTAAAAAAGCTTGGGGATTCTCTATTTGTAAGAGTATTAGCGAGAGTAGACGAAATAATAAAGTTAAGCCTTTTGATAAAAGATGCCTTAGAAAGAATAAATATAAATGAACCTTCTTACATAAAGCCAAGTGTAAAAGAAGCGTTTACTGGGGAAGGTATAGGAATAGTGGAGGCAGCAAGAGGCACGCTTATACATAAAATAAAGATAGAAGAGGGCTTCATAAGAGATTACAACATTATTACACCTACTTTATGGAATTTGGGAAGCTATCATGATGAAGAGCACAATCCAGCTCAAAAAGCTATAATAGGTCTTTCTTCTGATATAGAAGCTTATCTATCCCTTAGAAGCTTTGACGTATGTGCTTCTTGCGTTAGCTATTAAAAATCAATTTTCTTAGTATTGATAAACACTTATTATATTTTATAAAAAATATCATTTTAATATAGTAAATAAATGATATCATATTTTTATTGATTTTTATAATAAGGAGGTAGTTATGGAGTTTTTCTTGAACATACGTACTGGTGGTTCAGCAAAAGTCTGCCACGGCAAAAAGGCTAGTGTAGAAGCCTCTTTTAACCTAAACAGATTAAAAGTACTAAAAAGAGACAACATCACCAAAGTGGATTTTGACAGAAAAAGGATAGAAAAGGCTATAGAAAAGGCTTTTGATGCGGTGGGAGAGTTTAAGGGGATAGATAACGCCTATGTAAAAGATACAACCGATGAAGTGTTGAGCGTTATAGAGAAGAAGAACCCATCTATTATAAGCGTAGAGCAAATTCAAGACATAGTAGAAGAGGCGATTATATCGCATGGGTTTTCAAAGGTGGCAAGAGCTTACATAATCTACAGAAGACAAAGAGAAAGGATAAGAGAAAGCGAGGATATCGCCATAAATCTAGAAGATAACACCATTGACATAGACAAATTGGTGAAGAACTATATAAGCCAAGAAGATTGGAGAACTTTTGAAAATTCCAACTCAAGCTTTTCTTATCCAGGCTTGTATTTGCACGTGGCTGGTTCTGTGATTGCAAACTATACTCTTAGAAACGTCTATCCTGAGCATATAAGAAAAGCCCATGAAAACGCTGATATTCATATACACGATTTATCTCATGGTATAGTAGCTTACTGCGCTGGATGGTCTATGGAAGATTTGCTTAGGAAAGGTTTTAGGGGTGGTTATGGTCAAATTGTAGCTGGTCCAGCCAAGCACCTATCAGCTCTTACGGGTCAGATGGTGAACTTTCTAGGCGTCATGCAGATGGAGTTTGCAGGAGCACAAGCTTTCAACTCCGTGGATACATTTTTAGCACCTTTTGTAAGAGTAGACCACCTTGATTATCAAGAGGTTAAACAACTAATACAGCAGATGGTTTTTGCAATGAACGTCCCATCTAGATGGGGTTCTCAACCACCTTTTATAAACTTTACCTTCGATTGGACAGTACCAGAAGACATGAAAAACAAGCCCGTGATAGTAGGTGGTGAAGAAAGACCAGATATAGGCCATTATGGTGATTTTCAAAAGGAGATGGATGTCATCAATAAAGCCTTCATAGAGGTTATGCTTGAAGGTGATTACGCTGGCAGAATCTTCTCCTTCCCAATACCCACTTACAACATTACAAAAGATTTTGACTTTTACACAGAAAATGCCAGGCTTCTTTGGAAGATGACTGCAAAATACGGTACACCATATTTTCAAAACTTTGTAAGTTCCAGTTTAAAGCCCGGCGATGTTAGGTCTATGTGTTGTAGGTTGCAACTAGATTTAAGGGAACTAAGAAGCAAAATGGGTGGGCTTTTTGGTGCCGCTGACAAAACAGGTAGCATAGGCGTTGTTACTATAAACTTGCCCCGCATAGGATATTTGGCGAAAACAAAAGAAGAATATTTTTCAATGCTTTTTGAAATGATGGATATCGCTAAAGAATCTTTGGAGATAAAAAGACGAGTAATTGAAAGAAACCTAAAAGCTGGTTTAATGCCTTATGCGGCATCTTACCTCACCTCTTTCGACAATCATTTTTCTACGATAGGTATTGTCGGGATGCATGAGTCTTTGCTAAACTTCTTTGGTCGTGGGATAGATACAAAAGAAGGCAAAGCTTTTGCCGTAGAAGTGCTCCAAAAGATGAGAGAAAGATTAAGTCTTTATCAAGAGTTAACAGGGCATCTTTACAATTTAGAGGCTACACCAGCAGAAGGCACATCTTATAGACTTGCCAAACACGATAAGAAAAGGTTTAAGGACATAATAACCTCTGGAGAAAAGGAACCTTACTATACAAACTCCACCCTATTGCCGGTGGGGTACACGGATGACCCCTTTGAGGTTTTAGAACATCAAAAGGATTTGCAAACGCTTTACACAGGTGGGACTGTAGTGCATACATTTTTAGGAGAATCTCCAAACGAAGATGTCTTACCAGAATTTATAAGAAAAGCCTTTGAAATGTATCCTATACCTTATCTTACAATCACTCCTACTTTTTCAGTTTGTCCAAACCACGGTTACATAAAGGGTGAGCATTTTAACTGTCCTATATGCAGTGCGCCATCAGAAGTTTACTCAAGGGTGGTGGGATACTATAGACCTGTACAAAGATGGAACGCTGGAAAAAAGGAGGAGTTTAAGGATAGGTTAGAGTACATGTTGTAAACTATGATATATGGTATTCAAAAAATATCCTTCGTAGATTGTCTAGGGGTACCAAGCAAAGGTATCCCACCGTCTTTATGCACTGTTTTATTTTTTGGCGGTTGCAATCTAAGGTGTCCTTATTGCCATAACAAGGATATAGTATTGAAAAATACAAAACCATTTGATGTTAACGAAGTTTTTGAGCTTTTAAAATCCAGAAAGCATCTGGTAGAATGGGTATGTATATCGGGCGGAGAGCCTACTGTATATGAAGACAAACTTTTGAATTTTCTTAAAAGCCTAAAAACTATGAACTTTAAAATAAAGCTAGATACAAACGGTATAAACCCATCGGTGGTAAAAGATATAAGCGATTTTGTAGATTATTTTGCCATAGATGTAAAAACTATAGATTACAATCACTGCAATCACAAGGATGGTCTTTTTAAAGTCGTAAAGACTATACTTTATTTACACGAAACCAATAAGCCATTTATACTAAGAACGACATGTTATCCCCCTTTTGTAAACGAATATTTTATACTATATATGCTTGACGTTTTATCCAACTTAAATATCAAACATATAGACTGGTACTTCAACCCTTTTGACAATCAAAACGTTTTGGAAGAAAAAGCCAAAGCCTACCCATCTACCACCAAGGACGATATAAAAAAACTATTGGAAAATATAGAAATACCACCACATATAAGTATCCATTATTGAAAATGATATAATTAACGTTATGAAGTTTTTACCAATAGGT
>NZ_BAAHXP010000027.1:0-7754 GCF_054656715.1 Hydrogenobaculum acidophilum | reverse complement strand
CTCTTCCCAATACTTCCTATCTTCCTCCCTTTGTCTATTTGTTTCTTTTAAGCTATCTTTTAGTTCTTCTACTTCACCCTCAAGTTTTTCTATGCTTTTTTCTAACCTTGCTATATCATTTTCTAATCTCACAAGACCAATAGCAAACTCTTTTAGTATCTCTCTAATTTCTTCTATCTTGCTTTCTACTGTTTCCATAGTAAAAATATAAAGTGCTAAAAAGTTATGTCAAGAACTTCAAAGCCAAGTCAAAATGCTATAATCATACTATGACAATCGGAAAAGCCAGCAAAGGTTCTGCTACACTACTTGTTATGCTTTTATCGGCTGTGATAATAACTCTTGGCATTGGTTTTGATTGGATTGTAAAAGAACATATGAAGGCTACCTACGACCTCGAACTTAAAACCCAAGGTATGCTTAGAGCTTACTCCATAATGGATAAACTTCTTTATATGATATCGGTATCTACTTTTGCACCAAAAGCCATAAACTCTGAAGTGGTATTAAAACCTTTTAAAAGTTCATTGTTGCCGCTAGATGGAACATATATAAAATTCAAAGATTTAGAGGTATCTATACAAGATGCCAATGGGCTTATAAGCATAAGCTATCCAAATGTTGACGCTTTAAAAAATTTACTCGCACAAAACACAAAGGTTAATCCTGACATAGTAATAGATGCTTGGGAAGATTGGATAAATCCAAACTATCACGACGAAGATATACCTTCTGATTTCTATGATAGATATTTACCAAGGAAGTATTTACCTCAATACAAAGAAGAATTTTCTTTGGTTTATGGTATGACAAAAAAAGACTACGACGTTATAAAAGACTATATCACCCTTATGCCAAACTCCGGTTTTAACCCAAATACGGCACCGGTTCCTGTTTTGATGGCAAGGCTAAACATCACAAAAGACCAAGCTAATCTTATAAAAGAGTATTTAAAATCTCACACTCTTACAAGCGACCAGCAGCTTGAAGCCTTGGTAAGTAGAAAATTAAGTCTACCAAACATGAGAGTATATTATTTTCCAGCCGATGCTATGAGAATTATTGTTTTAGCTCTATACCATGGTAAACCCATATACAAAATACACGCTGACATACTAAAAAAACCAAACCTAAGTTTTCCTTTTACAGTATTATATTGGAAAGAGTACTAGGTTTACAATATCTATATGAAGATTTTACCAATAGGCATACAGAGTTTTCGGTCTATAAGAATAGAAAAAGATTATTACTATTAGATATTTACGGCTTTATCTTATTCAAACTTAAAAGTAAGGATGTCTTTTAACGATTCACTCTTAGATTATGTTATTAAAAGACTATTTCCCAAACAACTTCTAAATCGACGCCAAAGTAAGAATGTATAAGTTTATCTCTTGTTCTTGCTATTAAGCTTTATTCTATATCAGAATATTTATTCTTAAATTCAGCTGATACATTTTTTACTGCTTCTCCAAGTATTTCAATGTTTCTAATAACAGCGTCTATTGTCTTGCTATCTTTTTCAAAATCTTCATAAGATATTCCTTTGGTATACTCCACAATTTTCTTACAAGCTAAGAACATATCCAAGACAAACTCTTTATCTGATCTTTTATACATATTTTAACTCTTTTTTAATTCTTTCTTTTACTGACCTAATTTTTATGCTTTCTATTCCATTTGGTGTTAGAATATCTACTTTTCTGCTTAAAAGGCTCTCTAAAAACTCAACAAGCCCACCAAAATCTCTAAAACCGCCTCTACCTTTTTCAAATTCAACAACTACGTCTATATCACTATCTTCTCTTAATTCGTTTCTCGATGCAGAACCAAATACGCCTATTCTTTTTACACCAAACTTTTTTATCTGTTTTATATTATTTCGTAAAATCAACATAACGTCATCTTTGTACAAGTTCGCTTTATCGTTAAGGCTTCCCACAACCAAATTATACCACATATTCACAGTATTTAATCATTTAGCTTTTGTCATGACAGGAGTTATATACAGAACTTAGCAAATCTTGACAAATCGTAAAGCAAGAATGAGTTTAAATAGCATTTTCTTAGCAAATCTATTTCCAAATTTTCATAATGGGGAAGCCAAGATAGCTATTAAAAAAGTTTTTATGCTTCTCTTGTCTATGCGCTTTTTAACGGAGCTGGTATTCTCACCATCCCAGAAGATACTACAAACAAAGGCTGTATTTACCTTACGGCTTTTATAGAAAACAAAATATACATTATAGAGTTTAAAGTAATGGATAGCCCATTAGATAACCCGCTAAAACAGATAAAGGAGAAAAAACATTATGAAAAGTATTTGTCAGAAGATAAGAAAGTATACATAGTAGGGATAGGGTTTTCTGAAAGCGAAAAGAGTATAATAGGTTTTGGATGGGAAAGGATAAAGCGATACTAAATTCCAAAATGCTTTTTTATAATATTGGCTATTGCTCTTGTTGTATCTTCCCAAGTGTTTAGTTTTATGTTTGCTGGTTTCCTTTCTAAGTTTTTTGAGCTTTTAATAGCAGATATCAAAGAATCTTGGTTGTATGGGTCAAAATATGTGGGATAATCACTGGCTATCTCTCTAAAAACCGGGATATCGCTTGCTATCACAGGCACTCCTCTTACCATCGCCTCTATAACTGGGAGACCAAAACCTTCTCGGTAAGATGCCATTATGAGGGCTTTCGTATGCTGATATAAGTATTCAAGTTCTTCGTCTTTTACTTCTTCTAAGAAAAATAGTTTTTTATTTTTAAAAGGCGATGTGTTTATAAAATTAAGCACCTCCTCGTATTTCCAGCCTATCCTTCCTACTATTACGAGGGTTGAGCTTTCTCCTTCTTCCCACATTTTATGAAAAGCCTTTAAAACAAGCATGTGATTTTTACGTGGTTCTATGGTGCCCACCATTAGGTAAAAGTTGTCAAAATAAATGCCGGCAGATGGTTTTACAGGGTTTTTAGCAAGTTTTATATCCACTCCAAGGGGCACCACATATATGGGTTTTTCTATGTTTTTGGATTTTAAAAAAGTCTCTATAATATTTTTTTCAGAGTTTGTGGTGGTGATGATGAGTTTTGAATTAGCCATAATATCTACCACTACTGTATTAAAAGCCTTTACAATATGCTCTGGTTGAGTTTCTGGATTTGTTATAGGTACTATATCGTATATTAGTGATACTACATTTAATGTCTTTATTGTGTTAAAAAAACTTTTTGAATAAGTTTGACTCCAAAAAGCATCTGCCAATAGTATAATGTCTGATTGTTCTAATTTTACTTTTTTACCAAATAATATATAAAAAAGCATGTCAGGGCTGTATTTAGATAATTTTTTATATATATTAGCTACAGATCTATATATACTTCTATATCTTGATAAGCTCTTCCTTATGGTTATTGCAACAGCTTTAAGCTTGCTTTCTCTTTTATAATCTATCTCTATTCCTATATCTTCTACAAAGATAACAGGTTCTACTTCAACACTGGTTATCTCTTCAATAATATGCTTATTTCTTATAATATTCTTCACAACCCTTTGTATGCCAGTATTTAGCTTACTTATGTAGGTATCAGTCCAATCTATTAAGATTTTCATTATTTTAAAAGTATCTCCTTTAATTTTTCTGTATGTTCTTGCCAACTCATCCATTTTATGCTGTCTGGTCTTGGATGCTTGTTTTCTTTATAAAGATTATACCACTCTAATATCGCATTAGCAAGTGTCTTTTCATCTTTTGTATTTGGAAAATAATAAGCCCCGTCTTGTGCCACTTCTCTAAACACTGGTATATCTCTTGCTATAATAGGTGTTTTGTAATAGGCAGATTCAATGATAGAAAGCCCAAAACCTTCTCCTTCTGAAGCTATAATGGTAGCTGCAGCATTTTTGTAGAGATTTTCAAGCAAATCATCTGATACATGACCAAGGTAAAAAAATCTTTTGTTTTTTTCAGGATGTTTTTCTACATAATCCATAAAATCATCCATCATCCAGCCTTTTTTACCCACAAACACTAAGTTAAAGTTATATCCTTTTGCCCAAAGTCTTTCAAAAGCTTTCAAAACTTGTCTATGCCCTTTCCTTGGCTCTACGGTTGATACCATAAGAAAATAAGGTCTTTGGCTTATAATGTTAAGAATTTCTAAGTCTTCTTGATTTAAACCAGCGCTATGCTTAGCAGACGATATATCAGATCCAAGGTGAATATGAGTTATCTGAAGGTCTTCTCTTAATAAATTAATTTTTTCTAGATATTCTTTTAATTCATATTTCACAGATTCTGATATACATATTAGCTTATCAGCATAAGATACTATTGATTTTACCCAATTTGAGTGAGTCTCGTAAGCTCCTTCTGGAAAACAGTCAGGTCTTAATATGGGTAAAATATCGTAAACCAAAAATATGATTTTCACGTTTTTTGATCTCATGTATTTGTATATGCCTTGATTACCGGCTTCATATACGGTAGGGTGCAAATCTGGTGCGTAAAATAAATCTTCTTCAAAAATATCTATCGGCTCGTCTTCCAAAGTCGTATTTATACCAAGAAATTTTTGAGTAAATTTTCTTGCATATTTGTAAATCCATTTACCATCTATATTTTCAAGATAAACAGGTTCTATCCTATACTCTTCTGGTGGTTTTTCCAATAGATATTTTAACTGTGCCTTAACCACTCTCTGTATACCTGTCTTTAAATCATGTCTCGATACTTCGCTAACGTCTACGAATAGTTGTTTTAGCCTTGGTTTTGGGCTTATATTTTTAGATAGCTCCAATGAAATTGTTGCCAAATACTTATCAGAAACATCGCTTATGCTGGTTAGTATCTCCTCCAGAAATTCGTTCTGTGAAGGTTTTAAATATAAATGCTCTATAGCGTTTTTATAATCATTAGCTATTTTTCCCGGATCATGGAATTCTTTTATATAATCTTGCGCTCTGAGGCTAAGAATTTTTCTTTTTTCTTCATTGTAATATAATTCCTCTAAAGCTCTAACAAGATCTTCATGCTTAAATTCATCTTCTATCATGTAAACAGCATCTTTTGAAAAATCCGCCATTGTACCATGCACATTTACTATAGTAGGTATACCGCTCGCTAGACAATCTAATACGGTTACAGAAGCTTCTCCTATTGATAACGTCCTTAATTGAACAGCTATATCACAAAGGGATAGATAATTATTGTAAGCTTGGTCATCTACTAAGCCGGTTATGATAACCTTATCTTGTAATTTGAATTTGTTTATGGTTTCCACTATCTTAGCATAATAATCTTCTCCACCGGGATTTTCTCCAACAAATATAAGTTTAATATTATTCTTACTTGATAAGCTTGATGCTATAAAAGCTTCTAAAAGTAAATGATTTAGTTTGGTAGGACCTAAAATGCCAAAACTACATATTATAAAATCATCGTTTTTTATGCCTAATTTTTTTCTTGACAAATTTTTATCATTATGTAATTTAAGCTTTCTTAGCTGTTTTATAATATACCAATTTTCATTATTAATACTATAAAATTTTCCTGCCAAAGTTTTTGAAAACTCAGAATGGGTTATAATGCCAAGAGCATTCTGCAAAACACTAGCATTTAAAGGGTATTTAAAAACTGTTTCTTTTAAGGAATTTTCTTTCAAAAACTTAAGACCGTGATATCCATGTGAGTAGTAAAGCTCTTGGGTGAAAAAATTATTATAAGAAGATTCAAATTCCATCCACCAATATAAATCTGATATATAAAAATCATGTAACACTACAACACCAGGATATTTTTCTAAAAGAAACAGCATATGTTTGTGAAACGGACTATTGCCCAAATGGTATAAAATCCTATCGTAAGATTTATAACTTTGTTTAAAATAATCTACATTCCTTATTGGTATATTTTGTGAAATCCAATTATCAGTTACTTTATCCTGGTCTACTATTGCTTCTATATCATAATACTTTGAAAGGTAAGGCAAAAGCTCTTTTGAATAATAAGAGACACCACTTTTTTCTGGCGGTAAGGGCGATATATAAGCAAGCTTTGGTTTCTTACTATCTACAGTATTTACAGTCTTTTTTTTGATTTTATCGTAAATATATTCAAAAGATTCTATAGCTTTTTTAGCGGTGTTATCCCAAGAAAAGCTTTTCACTCTTTTTAGAGAATACTCTTTCAGTTCATTTATAAAATGTTCATTTGTAAGGACTTCTTTCATTTTAAAAGCTATAGAATCTATGTTATATGGATTAAAAAGAGCATCTTCTCTTCCTACTACTTCTGGTATACTTGTGGTGTTTGATGCTATAACTGGCGCTCCACATGCCATAGCTTCTAAGATAGGTAATCCAAATCCCTCATGTAAAGATGGAAATACAAATAAATCGCAAAGGTTGTAGAGCTTTATCAAATCTTCGTCTGGCACATAGCCTGTGATTACAACATTTGGTTTTATGCCCAAACTTTTTATGAGGTTTTCCAGCATAGCCTTATTGTTTTCGTCTATCTTGCTTGCTATTACAAGCTGGTATTTGTTTTTTAAATCTGATAGTAATTTGCTATAAGCTTTTACAAGCCCATCAATATTTTTTCTTATATCAAAACCACCAGGCACATATAAAATAAAGCCATCTCTTATTCCATACTTTCTAAGA
Organism: Hydrogenobaculum acidophilum; assembly: GCF_054656715.1. NCBI lineage: Bacteria > Pseudomonadati > Aquificota > Aquificia > Aquificales > Aquificaceae > Hydrogenobaculum > Hydrogenobaculum acidophilum. Next base: position 1,088 of record NZ_BAAHXP010000027.1, on the reverse strand, counting down.
GTATCATATTTTTCTTCTTTTGTGATATCTATTTTTCTAAACTTTTCATCGCAAGCTCCATATATAGTAAATATTTTATCTTTGTCTATCTCAAGGTATCTTATAGCCTCGTTTTTAGAATAATTAGATATAGCTAGTAGTAATTCCATTTTTTTTAAATATTCTATTTTGTTAAAGTAGTAATTTTTATAATTTTCATTTATTAGATATTTATCCGCATTTACTAGCGGTATTAGATCGTACAACGTTACAGATGTGATTGTGTTTTTATCAAGAACTTTTGCTGATGTTATTACATCATCTGCAAATCCTTCAAACAAAGAATTTATATGCACTATATCTGGCCCAATGTTTGACATAACATACTCTCTTATCAGTTCTGATATTTTTGCCCTTTGGTAGTTATTTTGGTTTATATAAGATGCTGGTGTTACAGGGAAAAATGTTATTATGCTTTCTTTTGGCATTAGGTCTTTAAGCTCTTTTTTTATTCTCTCTATACTATCTACGAAAGCTCCATTTAAAAGTATATATATGTCATGTTGGAGATTGTTTCTTAATATTGCTTTTGTAAAAGATATAGAGTATCTACCTATGCCACGAAAACCGCTTTCCCCTTGATAAGCTTGAAGATCTATCAATATTCTCATGATATTTTAATGGCTTTTAACTTATTGTATATTTTTTTAGCTACCGGGCTCAAAACAGGTGGTATCGAAGCATCTTCATTATTAGTCTCTATATTATCTACATTATCTTGTCGAACATCTGGCAATTCTACGCTGACTTCATTATCTACCTTGTCAGGATTGCTTGTATTTTCAATTTTTTTTTTAATAATTTTGCTCTTTATTTTACCTAAAAAAGCGTATATACGCCAAGGCTTCGAAAATGTGAGCATCTCTATTTGGCTTTTAACAAATAAAACAATGACGTTTAGGCTGTTAAATTTATCATCTAGCTCTTGTTTTATGTTTTCACTTTGGGCTTTCAAATTAGTTATATGTTCATTTAGATTTTCGATAATATTGTTTTGGTTATAGATAATATTTATCAAATTTTCTATATCTTCTTTAATTCTTTTTTCT
>NZ_BAAHXP010000026.1:0-7822 GCF_054656715.1 Hydrogenobaculum acidophilum | reverse complement strand
TAGGGCGTCCATTAACCGCATCTTTACTCTCTCAAAGGCTAAGTGTTAAGTGGTATTTACCCTAGCGTCCTTCACTCCACTCGCGTTAACGAGCTTCATCGCTACTACGACGCCTCCGCCACCACGACTCACCGGCTTGTCCTACAAAGTAGGTTTTCGCCGACTATGGAGAGTTTCCCAAACTCACTCCATAGTTCTCTCATCCTTACGGACAGAGAGCTAACCATTTCTGGCTCGTGGCTTCCCGTAGTAAGGATACAATGGTTTTCGTGCAGGGAGAACAGCCTCTCCAACCCTACTTGCTATCTCTTACGAGAGTCTTCTACCCCTCACCCAGGGACGCACACCGGAACTTCCCGGGCTAGACAAAAGCCTCTTTACTAAAGCTGGTTGAGAACTAAAAGTTGATGAGAAAAGGCTTTTTCGCAAGTAGAATCTTCAGCGAGACTTCACAGCAAAGCTGTTTGTCCTATGCACTCACCCTAGCCATCGCGTTAGCGATGACACTTAACGTCAGACTCTATGCAACAATAGGTTTGGGCCTATTGAGGCACTACTGACGCGGTGGGCAGACCGGGGACAGTCGCCAAGGGAATTTCACCCTCGCCATTGTATCCTATACGGCGACCGGTATGACAGAATAATTTTCTTTCTTTTCTAATTGTCAATGCTGGTTGAGAATTAAACGTGGCTATAGACCGTGAAGCTTTCACCCCACAGGCCTAGCCCCAAACCGGACAGGCAGCTCTTAACCGCATCCGGCTTTCAAGCAAATACCACTCTTCGTGTGTCCCTAACCACACGAAAACTTAGCCTAAGAGAGACTGGCAATATGGCCAACTCTCTAATAGTGTATTTTATGTTTTTCTTTTAGATTTGTCAAGAGTTTTTAGGATAGGATATTGAACTTATACAAAGTAAATCATAGAAATATTGTTTTTTTTTAAAACCATATTTACGCTTATCTCTAAGCTTTTATTTACCTATAACCTTACAAGCTCTATTTCGACCTAGCTTGCAAGCTAATTTATAAAATTTATAAGCTTCATCTATGTCAGCTGGAACCCCTTTACCATAGTTATAACTTTTACCAAGATTATAACACCCCATACCATCACCCATCTTACAAGCTTTTTCAAATAGCGTAGCTGCTTTTACATAGTTTTGTGGTACGCCTTGGCCATATTGATACAAAAGTCCAAGATTACTACACCCAAGACCACTACCCATCTTACAAGCTTTTTCAAATAGTGTAGCTGCTTTTACATAGTTTTGTGGTACACCTTGGCCATGTTGATACAAAACTCCAAGATTATTACATCCGAGACCACCACCCATCTTACAAGCTTTTTCAAATAGTGTAGCTGCTTTTACATAGTTTTGTGGTACACCTTGGCCATTATAATACAAAAGTCCGAGATGGAAACATGATGAACCATTATCCATCTTACAGGCATTATAACACTGCTTAACATCATTTTTAGTTAAGCAATCATGCTTTGCTATTGCTCTTTCAGAGATATTGCTAATTGCATAAGAGCTGACAAGCAAAAATCCTACTAATATAAATATAAAAATTAATTTTTTTCTCATACCAACTCTCCGTATAAGATTTTTAGATATTATATCATAGAAAATATTTAAGTTTACTCTGCATCAAGGTGTTTATAGCTTAACTTAAGATTATTCACTTACTATGCTAATCTGATTTTATTCCCTTTCATCCCCCATTAACATAAAAATAATTATGTTAACAAGAGTATAAAAACATTGATAGACAAGGATTATATCATTCAATCATGCTTGTACGTCATTGATTCTGTATATTTGCCACATATATGCTGTATATATGCCGACGCGTGTGTACATCAATATGTATATTTACCGTACATAAACCGTAATATTAACGTATAATAAAACCAATGGAAGAAAAGAAGAGAAGAAAAGATTTTAGGTTTTCAGAACAAGTGGCTTCTGAGCTTCAAGAAATAGCATCTATATTAAATATAAGCGAGACAGAAGCCGCCAGCAGGGCTATACATTCTTTTTACTTACAATTAAAAGGGGAAGAGGAAAAAACTACTCAAGGGGCTATAGTGCCGTTCGCTGAATATCAAAAACTAAATGAGCAATTTAGACAAGTTATCTACAAACTAGGTGAGATGCAAGGAAAACTAGAAGAAAAAGAAAACATTATTAAAATGAAAGATGAGCTCATAGAAGAATATAAATCAAAAATATCTGAAAAAACTAAAGAAAGGAAATTCTTTTGGAAATTTTGGAAGTAAACTTAACCATTGTATAATCTAAATAAAATCACGCTTTATCCATCAATCTCATAAACTCATCTAAAGAAGCTACCTTCTTAGCTTGATTTTTAAGATAATCCACAAATTCTAAGTCATTTATACCATCAAGCCTATTCTTAATCTCATCCAGTCCATCTTCGCCAAATCTTATACTTAGGATATCAATAATAGCTTCTCTTTTACCTTTTATTTCACCTTTTATTTCACCTTTTAACTCACCATACTGTAAAGCCTCTTCCAATATATTCATAACCTCTTTACCTCCTGATGGTATTGAAGATAATATACTGCTAATTTCATTGAAGTCAATGCTCAAAGCTCTTTTTATCTCCGTTGTATATAAAACCTTGATTTCAAAACCGTTTGTATGTAAGAATATCTCAATTAGACCTTCCTTAATAGGCAATTCTTGGATAATTGTCTTCATAAGAATAAGATAAGGGTATATTTCTAGGTCTTTTCTTATAGATTCTATTTGCTCTAGGCTTAATGTTTTCGGAGTATGAAGGAGAAAGCTTAACCTAAAGACTATATCTTTTAGCTCATCTGGTAAAGACACGTTTTCAATAGTAGAAGTAGGTAGATTCCAATCTTGTCTACCCACATAGACAACCATAGGAACTATATTAGGGAACTTACCTGTTTTCCTGTAAACCTCTTGAAATCTTGCATAGATGTAAGATAAAAGTTGAAGATAGATATCTTTATCTGGAGCTGATTTGTGTTCTAGGATAAAGTAAAGGTCTATGCTTTCTTCTGTATCCTTTAGCTTAACTTCAAAGGCCACATCCAAGTGTCTTTTTTCACTCTCTAAGAGGTTATATTTTTCAGTGTCTAGTACCACTAAAGTATCAAAATCAAGGTATTTTGCAATCTGCGGATAGGATAATTCTAAGAAGGTCTTTATGTTTTCCTTATCCTTAAAGACTGTTTTGAATAGATTATCTGATGATTGAATGTTTTTTAGTTTCTCAATGGCATTTTTAATCTTATCTTTTTCATCCATAGGGATATTATATCTGAAGATGGGTCTGGAAGATTAGTTGGTTTATATAAAACCATTGACAATTTACAAGAATAATTATATCTTATTGGTTAAGGGAAAATTTTTTTATGAGATCATCGATGAGAGAGCGGGTTTTACAAAAAGAGCTTGAAAGAAGAGCAAAAGAAAAGCTCTTCTTGTAGCACCCAATTTTATAGCATCGATGGTCTCATAAATTTCCCTACACCGGGGAGTTCTCTCCCCGTTTACACTAATTATCATGTTACTAACTTTCTTTCCAGAGATAGATTTGTTTATAACAATCCAATTAAAACCTTTACCAAAATTGAGCTCTCAAGTTTTACAGGTTATAAGGCGCAAAGAGCTTATCTATTCCAATTGTTTACTCGTAACGGTGAAAGTGTAGGCTATCCTGTAGCCACTTATGTTGTTAAAACAAAAAAGACATTAAAAAAACTTTTGCAATCGGCCAAAGAAAATAACTTGGTAGTTCTTTATCTTCCAAATCCGGTAAGAATTCCAAAAGGTTTCTGGCAAGCTTATAAGGGAGCAAAGACTCGTTTTGAGAAAAATGATGTTATAAAAACCCATGGCCTACTTAAAGATAATAGGATTTTTGCGCTTGAGAGGATAGTGATTGATATTGATAGTGGTTTTGAAGTTGCTTATCAGGCTTGGTCTTATCTCGGAATACCAGCTGACATCTACATAACAAAGTCTAATAGATTTAGAGCAATTATCAATATCAAGCCCAGGTTTTTTGATAAGAAGGTAATCTATCCATCCCTAGATAAGGTAAATAAGTTTAACGGCAAAACCAACGAAGAAATGCTAAGAGAAATGATAAAGATATTCTCTAAGTTTTTTGAACTGTATGGGCTGAACTTTGATAGAACGTTCTTTAGGGTAAATCATCCTATCATCTTAGAGAATCAACAGATTGGTGCTGGTTATAGATTAGTACAAGGAGCAACAGAACAGATAGACTTTTTTGAGTTATACAGGAAGCTAAAGAAACTTAATATTGAGCTTAAGGATAAAGAGCAACGAAAAGAAGATGAACAAAACAAAAAGAAAGAACATCCAGTAAAAATCCCGCCGTTCATGAAAGATAAACTTATAAACTTAGAAGAGCTTTATTCTTTAGCTGTAAAGACATTAGCCCAAAAACACTCCAATTACAGATTTACTAGAGTTATGCTACCAGCTGTAGGATGGGCTAAGTATCTTAACTTAGATGAAAGCTTTGTATATAATTTATTAAGAGAATGTTTACCTGATAAGACGAACTTTGACGAAGACTTTGCAAAAGCTTGGAAGTATGCTAGAGAAATTGAGTTTATAGCAGAAGATATAAGCTATCTATCACAAACTTATGAAAGCTACTCTAACAGGGTTTTAGAGCTTCTTTCTTATGGCCCACTTACAAGACAACAACTTCTGCAAGATGTATTTAACAATCAAAAATGGTTATGCGATGCTGTAATGAATTTCTTAAATAAAATTGGAGCAGTTTATTTTGTTAATAAACCAAAAGAAGGAAAAGGTCGTCCAGAAAAAATATTCTTCTTAAGTAAGAAAAAGAAAAGAGCCAATAAGTCAAAAACAGATAATCAAAATCCAAAATCACAGCTTATATACAAGCTACGCAAACGCAAAGATAGAAAAAGTAAAAAAGTAAAAAATAGAAAACTTAGATTCTTTATAATCATAGTAGTTCTTCCAGAAAACATTCTTTACGAAAAACGACCCGTTAAAATCTACATTCTTATCTCAAGGTTTATTAAATAAGCTTTATTAGCTTATTTATTTTTTTTATAGCTATTACATAAATAAAAAGGGATTGTTCTGTCTAAATCATAATTTTTTTGTGTTAAAAATAGCTTTTTCATGTTATATATCATATTTAGTTTTCAATAAACACAACATTTTGAAACATTCTTAGATTTATCTTTTTTATTTTAGCCTTAATAATAACTTTTTTCCTTCTAGGATTTCTGGTGGTGGTTGGTAAAAATAAAATTTAAGTTTTTTTTAATAGAATAGTAATATAGTATATTCTGAAAATAAAAATTACTATCTGTTATACTTTTGTATATCTATTGTAGTATATGTAGATATGATAAAATTATATGATATATGTTGTTTGAAAATTTATTGGTGTTAATTCTTACATGTTGATAGAGAGTTAGAAAGACATGTGTAATTCTTCTTTTATTCTTTCTCTTCTTCTTCTTTTTGAATCTTCTTGATTTCTGTTGCTGGAGTATGTATATGGAGTATGAGGTTTTGCGATACTGATAATATGTCAACTTTTACTTCGTGTTGTGTTCCAATAATTGTAGCGTTTATTAGGTGTATGAAACCTGATTGTGCTTTTACAAGAGTTCCAGCGTAGCGGATACTTCTTCCTTGAATTGTAACTTTCTTACCAAGATACAAAGCTTCTAATGGATTTTGAAATTTATCTTTAGCTTCTTCTGATTTACCTTTTTCCTTTACATTTGTTGCTTTACCTTTTTCCATAGAATTATTTTAGCATGCTTTCATATCTAAAACTAAAAGAATGGATGTAGTTAAGTAGGCCATATATTCTTATTTTCTAAATTTTATCCCTCTTTCCATTGCTACACAATAGACTTTTGGCATTTTTGCTTACGATACATCAATGTTTTGCGGGCATAAAAATTAAGGAAGGTGGAATAGTACGATTTTGATGTTTTGGTGCCAGCAAGCCCTTGTCTGGTAAGGAGTTTTTGAGGTAGTTTTCAAGGGGTTAGAGAAAATTTTAAGATATGCTCATTAGCTATCAAGTTAATACTATAAGAACTTGGGGCTCTGCTCCCTAACTCTTTTGCTTGGGAGACTAAAATGTCTGCTAAGAACCCCTTGTGTGGCGAGGACGAAGTCCTAAACTACATGCTAAATTAATCAATTTAGAATTCAAAAAATTTTGACCGATGTGCATATTATAATGTGTACCCATCTCCGAAAAACTCCTTGATTTTCTTAGTGTTTTTTCCATAGTTTTCCGACGACACAGGGGGATTTGGGGACACATTATACACTCTCTTATGACAGACAACATATAGGCAAACAGCATTATAGAGTATGACAAATAGCATTTTTATTGCCTTATTTCCTTTGATTTATTTGGATTTTATAGCCGTTTTTTGAGTGCTTCTAAGATTTCTTGCTTATCTTTCCTTTTTCTAATGCATTTTATAACCTCATTTGTACTCATCTTATTACAGAGAATAGCCCTTCCTTTTTCTTCATGAACGTTTAGCTTACCTAGTTCTTCTTGGAGTTTTAGTACTTCCTTAGTAAGAGCAACTGCTCTCTGGGAATACTCATTTAGTAGCTTGTTTTTCTTGTCAAGTTCTTCTTTAAGAGCCTTCTCACGTTTACTTACGTTCTTCAGAGCTTCAACATACTTTTTCTTATACTCAACTAGTGCATCAATAAAGTATTTAACTCTTTTTGCAAAAATCTTTGCATTACTACTTAACTCAATATTTCCATGATGCACTATATACCTACTCATTCCGATAAGAACGTATTCAACTTGCTTATCTTCACACTCAGTATATACATCAACATAAGGGAAGTCAGACAAAAGATTGCTGACAGTCTGATAAGCATCCATAAAGCGATAGTATTCTTTCACAATTTCAGACAGCATTTCTTCTTTTCTTTTGAGTTCTTTCTCTTTTTTGTATAACTCCGACCTTATTTCCATAAGCTCTCTTTCTTTTTCATTAAGCTCTCTTTCTCTTTGCTGGAGATATGCCCAAGTACGCTCTCTTTTCTTACTATCTTCAAATAGCTTTTCTATCAGGCTGTCTATTAACCACATAAGGCCTCCATTGAAGCTTAACTAAGTACTTATCAATCTTTTTCATAGCTTGGTCTTTCTTATAGTGAAGAACTGTAGTTAAGAATCTAAGAACTATCTTCTTTACTTTCTTATCGTAAGCATAGCGAGTCTCTTGGTAAACAAAGACATCATTACAAAGTTTAAGTAGCATCTTAGTATAACGATTAACGAAGTACATATACTCTCTAATACCTTTCTTATGCTGAGGATAAAGGTAAGCATTCTCAGAATAATGTTCTATAGCCTTTATAACATCACGAACATAATCTCTATTGATTTGACAACGTATCCTTTTGTATTTTTCATCCCACACAAGAATAACAGGGACAAGATAAAGGGGCTTTTGCTTAATATCTACTAGTTTGTACTCTCCAATAGCAGGCTTTTTACAAAGAATAATGGTTTCATTCACGGTTCTAAAGACTCTATAGACTCCCCTTTTCTTTCCTGAGAGATTTATCTTCTCATCACGAGGAAGAACAAGGCCATACTGGTAGCTATTCTTCTGAGAGAGAGCTCTCAGTAGTACATCGTAATCTTCTCTTGAGTAAAAATAAACTTCCATAACACTCTCCTCATAAATTTTTAGGGGAGAGAGTGGCCTATTAAAGGCCTGATGCTGGACGT
>NZ_BAAHXP010000025.1:0-7857 GCF_054656715.1 Hydrogenobaculum acidophilum | reverse complement strand
TTGGCAAAGTTATTTATGCTTTTAGTAAGATTTATTTGGGAGTTTATAGATATAAGGTTTATAGATATCTTCATTCATAAACTTGTAATATGGACGTTTTCTTTTGGTAGGAAGATGAGGATTATTCAAAGTGGATATCTAAATCAATATATATTTGTAGTTCTTATTGGTATAGTTATAATATTAGGTCTTATTATAAAGGGAATGAGGTTGTAAATGGATTACGTTACAAAAGGTGCTGGACTTATAAGTTTTTCTATGTTAGTACCCATACTTACTACTATATTGATAGCATTTTTACCGGAGAGATTTGCTAAGGTGTTAGCTTTTATCGGCTCTTTTGCTACCTTTTTAATATCGTTATATACCTTAAAGTTTCTTGATTTTTCTAACCTATCCAATATTTATCTTTATGAAAATTATCCTATCATAAGAGAGCTTGGCATATCTTACTCTGTCGGTGTAGATGGGCTCTCTGAAGTTTTTTACATACTTTCTACTTTTATATCGTTTTTAGCAATTGCATGGTCTGTTAAAGATATTCAAATAAAATCAAGGCTAAAAGAGTATTATGCCATGTTTTTACTTACCACTACTTTCTTAATAGGTGTTTTTACCGCTTGGGATTTGGTACTTTTTTATGTATTTTATGAGCTTACCTTAGTGCCAATGATTTTTGTAATAGGTGTTTGGGGATATAAATTAAGGCTTTACTCAGCCTATAAGTTTTTTATATATATTTTTATATCTAGTTTATTTTTGCTTTTTGGCATAATGATTTTATCAGCAGATAGCTTTAAGCAAACTGGACATTTTAGCGCTTTTTATCCAACCTTGATAAATTTACATTTGCCTTTGGATGAGCAAATATTTTTATTCGTGTTATTTTTTATAGCTTTTGCTGTGAAAACGCCGTTGGTACCGTTTCATACATGGCTTCCGGATGCCCATGGAGAAGCCCCCACTGCTGGCTCCGTAGTGTTGGCAGCCATTCTTTTGAAAATGGGTTCTTACGCATTTTTAAGGTTTAACATAGGTCTTTTCCCAGAAGCCGCTAAACATCTTTGGCTCATTATGGTTATAATTGGTATAATTACCATAATATACGCTTCTTGGATGACTATAGCTCAGAACAATGTAAAGCGTTTTGTGGCTTATTCCTCTGTAAGTCATATGGGTTTTGTAGTAGCGGCCATGTTTATGCTTAATTTTCAAGGTTTTAGAGCTTCTACCATTGAGATGATAGCTCACGGATTTTCTAGCGCGGCGCTGTTTATGATAGCAGGTTTTATATACAACAGATTACACTCTTTTAATATGAAAACTATAGCTGGTTCTGTACGGTATATGCCTGTTTTTTCTATTCTAGTAGCTCTAACAGGATTTTCTGCTATGGGTTTACCGGCTGGTTCTTCCTTCTGGGGTAAATTTTTAACTATTTTGTCGGCAAGGGAACATAGTTTAACGTTAGCTTTGCTTGTGATGGTGAGTGCATTTTTTAGCGCTATATACATGCTTTATTTTCTTAGAAATCTGTTTCTGGAAGGTAAGACGGAAGGTTCTTTTTTGATATTTACAGATATAAGAGGAATAAAGTTGACTGTTATGCTTAGTTTAGTGGTGCTTATGTTTACGATAGGGCTTTTCCCATCTTTATTTTTTAATATATTTGATGCTTCTTTGTTAAAATTACTTAATATAATCGGAGTTGTTAAGAGGTAGCTTATGGACATCAGACTTTTACTAGGCTCTACAAACCTATACGAGTTTAAATATTTAATGCCTGAGTTGAGTGTTTTTTTTGGTGCGCTTGTTTTATTTTTATTTGATATTGTTATGAAAAGCTCAGAAACGAAAAAAAGAATCTTTTTATGGGTATCTATAATATTTTTAGCTATTTCTATTTTTAGTTTTTCTTACAATAGAGTATATTTTAAGGATGTGTTTTCAGGAACTTATACAATAGACACTCTTGGTGTGTTCTCTAAAATGTTTGAAATTATTCTAACGCTTTTAGTATTACCGTTTTTACATACTTATATGAATAGAAAAAACACATTTTATTATGAGGTGTATTATATAACTTTTTTAAGCTTACTTGGTATGATGACACTTTCATCTTCTTATAACTTAATAGTTATATACGTATCTCTTGAGATGGTTTCTATAAGCTTCTATATTATGACAGCTCTTTTTAGAGGTTCTTTCATATCAAAAGAAGGCGCATATAAGTATCTTATAATAGGTGGCATAAGTATAATAATAGCTCTTTACGGTGCTGCTTTCATGTATGCGGCTTCTAAGTCTTTAGACATAAGAGCTATAATGTCTTCTTACAACAACGCCAATGCCGTTTACCTTATAGTAGGTATGATATTGTTTTTATTGGCTTTTGCAATAAAGATAGGTATAATACCTTTTCATTTCTGGTTACCAGACGCTTATACCGCTGCTCCAACTCCTATAACTGGATTTATGGCATCTGCTGGCAAGCTTGCGTTTTTTATACCGCTTCTTAGATTAATGCCTTATGTCAATCAGCATCTTTACTCATCTTGGATGATATCTGTGAGCATATTGGCGGCCGCTACCATGATCATTGGTAACGCCCTTGCTTTAGTGCAAAGTGATATAAAAAGACTTTTAGCTTATTCTTCTATAGCTCACAGTGGTTATATACTGTCTGTTTTATCGTCTAATTCTAGCATGGGGCTAAAGGCTGCTATATACTTTGTGTTTGTTTATAGCATTATGGGGCTTGGTGCTTTTTTAGTTTTGAGTGTTTTAGAGCAAAGCGAAGTATGGGACAATCAGATAAAAAACATAGGTGGTCTTTATAGGAATACTGGATTTTTAAGTATAAGTTTTGCTATGTTCTTGTTTGCTTTGTTGGGGATACCACCCACAGTTGGTTTTGTTGGAAAGGCTTTGGTGTTCTTGGGGCTAGCCATAAAAGATATATATTGGCTTGGTTTTGTCCTGATATTGGCTACTGCAATATCTACAGGATATTATGTAAGGCTTGTGGTTCTCATGTTTATGAAAGATGTTGAGATTCATTTTAAACCAAAATATGATATATTAGAAAACGTATCTATTGGTCTTTTGGTGATGTTTACATTTTTACTTGGCATGTTTCCTTTTGTATTGTGGAATGGTATTAGCAATATTTCAGAATTTTTGTTTAAAATAGCTAATTTGAGGTGAAGATATGGCTTATGTAGGTCTCTTGTCTTTGCTGGCGGTAATGCTTGGATTAAGCGTAATACTTGTATCGTTAAACTGGCTTTTGGGACCAAAGAAAAAAGAGCCGTACAAAACATATCCTTATGAGTGTGGTGTGCCTCTTTACGATGATACAGCCCAGACAACATTTCATCAAGGTTATTACATTTTAGGTCTTTTGTTGCTTCTCTTTGATATAGAAGTGGCTTATCTGTTTCCATGGGCTGTAGTATACAATTTTCTTGGGGTTTTTGGTTTTATAGAAGTATTTTTGTTTCTTGTGATTTTAACATTAGGACTTGTATACGCTTGGAAAAAAGAAGCCCTTGATTGGCAGTTTGATTTGGAGAGTTTGTAATGCAAGCAAGTGAAAAGACCTTGAATGAGATAAAAGCTAAAATACCATACGTTGAAGTCAAGAAAGACAAGCTTCTTTCTATAGTTTATGTACAAAAGGAATTGCTTATAAATACGTTAAAGACGATAAAAGAAGACTTTGGATTTAAGCTTTTTATAGACCATTCTGTGATAGATACACTAGAAGCTCAGAATCGTTTTGAGGCTTTTTATATACTATACAATGTAGATACAAAAGAGAGAATTGTAGTAAAAACTAAAACCGAACATTCTTTGCCAAGCATAGAAAGGCTTTGGTTTGCTGGTAAATGGGCTGAAAGAGAGGCCTATGATATGTTTGGTATACATTACGAAGGACATGAACATTTGGTAAGAGCCTTCATGTGGGATACATACAACTACTTTCCTTTGAGAAAGGATTTTCCTTTGCAGGGTTATGAAAACGTGGAGCTTCCTTCTTTGAACGAGGCAGTGTTTGGTGATAATCTAACCGGTACAATGAACTATAGACGCACCCATACTTATGTGCCGACGTTAAAAGATTTGGAATACACAGAAAAGAACAGACTAAAGAAAAAGGCTCAGGTAGTGTTGAATTGGGGTCCGCTTCATCCAGGTACTCACGGTACGATGTGGTTTTTGTTTGACCTAGAAGGCGAACGTGTGGTGCAAACAGATGTCATATTAGGGCAGCTTCATAGGGGTGTAGAAAAGTTAGCTGAGCACGAACCTTATCAGCAGTTTTTAGTATATACAGATAGAATGGATTATATATCGGCTCTTTGTAGTAATCAAGCCTGGACTGTAGCGGTAGAAAGGCTTCTTGGTATAGAGGATATCGTACCTTTAAAAGCAAAATACATAAGGACCATGATGTCAGAACTTCAGCGCATAAACTCCCATCTTCTCTGGCTTGGGACTTATGCTCTTGATTTAGGTGCTCTGACTATATTTTTATATGCTTTTAAAGAAAGAGAAAAAATAATGGATATAATAGAGGGCATTACTGGGGCAAGGCTTACTATATCATACACAAGAATAGGTGGAGTGAGGATGGATTTGCCAGAAGGTGCTATTGATGTAATAGAATCCTTTATAAAATTCTTTCCAAAAGAGTTAAAAGATTGGGAGAAAATTCTTAGCAGAAATAGGATATGGTTAAAAAGAAACAAAGATGTGGGGGTGTTAACAAAAGAAGACATATATTTTTATGGGCTTACCGGTGCCGTAGCGAGGGGCTCAGGAGTATTTTATGATATTAGAAAACTAGAACCATACGATGCCTATGGCATGGTGGATTTTGATGTGCCTTTGGGAGAAACTGGGGATTGCTACGATAGATATCTTGTGCGTGTAGAGGAGATGAGGCAAAGTGTTAGAATAATAGAGCAATGTGTTCAAAAGCTCAAAACCATGTCTAAAAATGAACCCTTTATGGCAGAGTCTCAAGACCCTAAAAAGTTGAGGCTTACTTTAGATGGTATAGGTTTGAAGGTGCCAGCTGGTGAGGTCTATTCTTCTGGTGAAAATCCAAGAGGTGAGCTTGGCTTTTATATAAATTCAAAAGGTGGTTTAAAGCCTTATAGAGTAAAAATAAGACCCGGGTCTTTTTACAATCTTTGTGTGTATCCTCATCTTATGGAAAATAGATATGTGGCAGATGCTGTTACAATATTAGCAAGCCTTGATCCTGTTGTAGGAGAGATAGATAGATGAGTATAGTGGCGTTAGGTATCATAATAGCTATAAAGGTTGTTGTAATACTTGCTATAATACTGGGTGTAGGTGCTTATCTTACCCTTGTGGAAAGAAAAGTTGCTGCTCACATACAAAGACGTCCTGGACCTATGGTGGTTGGATGGCATGGTCTTTTACAGCCATTAGCAGATGGTATTAAGCTTTTAACTAAAGAAGATATCCTGCCATCGTCCGCAAATTTTTTACTTTACAATTTAGCCATTATAATGGCTTTGGTGCCGGCTTCTTTGGTGTTTGCGGTGGTGCCTTTCGGGCCAGAGATACGTGTTTTTGGTTATGATATAAAACCAATACTTACCGATGTAAATATAGGTATTATAATGGCTTTCGCCTTTGGCTCGCTGGCGGTATACGGTGTGGCATTGTCTGGATGGGCGTCCAATAGCAAATATGCTTTGATAGGTGCTTTGAGAAAAGCTGGTATTATCATATCTTACGAAGTGGTTATTACCTTTGCCGCTTTGGGGCCTATAATGCTCGCAAAATCGCTTTCTACTTACGATATAGTAATGGCTCAAATACATCAGAAGGTTTGGTATATATTTCTACAACCCATATCTTTTGTAGTGTTTGTCTTTGCGCTTTTAGCAGAAACTGGTAGAGTACCGTTTGATATACAAGAAGCTGAAGCGGAGCTTGTGACTGGTTTTACGGTAGAATACGGCGGTATGAAATTTGGTTTATTTCCTTTGGTAGAGTGGTACGTGGAAGTGCTTTCTTTATCTTCTATCCTTACGGTGCTTTATCTTGGTGGATGGAGCCCTATAAATATACCATTTGTAGGATTTGTGGACCCGTTTTTCTTTTTGGGACCATGGTCTGGTTTTATTTGGTTTATAATAAAAGTTACTATTTTATTTTTGCTTGTACTTTGGCTTCACTGGACGTTGCCAAGGTATAGGATAGATCAAATTACTACTATTGCTTGGAAGGTAATGCTGCCATTGGCACTTTTTAACATACTTATAACAGCTTTTATAGCACCTTTGTTGAGAGGTTGATGTTATGATTAAAAAGGTATTTGAAAAGCCCCTAAACTTTCTTGAGACGATTTTGTTTTTAGATTTTATAAAAGGTATGTCTATCACTATAAGGCATGCTTTTACCAAGACTATAACTACCCATTATCCTTATGAAAAGTTGACACCACCCAAAAGGTTCAGAGGATTTTTTGGGCATAAGACGGTAAACGGTTTGGAGCCACAACCGGCTTTTGATGAGTGGGTAGATAGGATGAAAATAGAACCTCGTCCAGGTAAGTCTAGATGTGTTGTTTGTTATCTTTGTAAGAAAGCTTGTCCTGTGCCAGATTTGTTTGAGATAGATGGCGAAAAGCTTGAAAACGGTAAAAAAGTTGTGTCCGTTTTCAATATGAACTTGATGCTTTGTACGTTTTGTGGTCTTTGTGTGGATGCTTGCCCTGTAGATTGTCTTTTTCAAAGCGATATACATGAAACTGCGTCGTTTTCAAGGAAAGATTCCATCCTTAACTTAGAAAAGCTTGAAGCTATAGGAAAATCTTGGCAAGATAGAAGAGAATATGAGCCAGACCGCATATGGATTGATGACGATGCTAGAGAAGCTCTTTGGAGAGAAAATAAGTTACATCTTAAACGGGTAGAAAATGCTTAGCCAGATAGCGTTTTATATCTTTGGTGTTATAAGCGTAATATGTGGTTTAGGTGTTGTCAGTGCATCTAATCCTATATACGTCGTTTTGTGGCTTTTAGGAGCTTTAATAGCTATAAGTGGTATATTTTTTAGTGCTGGTGCTGAACTTTTGGGAGCTTTGCAGTTAATGGTTTATGTTGTGGCGATAGCTGTATTTTATATATTGATTATCACTGCAGTACCGTGGAGAAAGCTTCATAAAAACGAGCAGCACAATAGGCTTATTGGTGTTGCTGTTCTCCCTTTTGTGGCTATTTTATACGTTGAAGCTTTTATTGTAGCTCTTTCTGGTGTATCTTTATCTAAAAATAAAATTATAGAAACTATAACAAAAAACTATGGAAATGCAGCAACTATTGGTATTAAACTATTTAGCACGTATTTTTGGGCTTTTGAGCTTATGTCGGTACTTTTGCTTATTAGTATGATAGGAGCCATTTTACTTGGTAGAAAAGAGGAGAAAACCTATGATTGAAAGTTTGGTAGCTAAATTTTTGGTCCAGAATGTAGAGCAGTATTTTTTGCTTGCTTTTATTTTGTTGGGTATTGGTCTTTTTGGTATGATGGTAAGAAAGAATCTCATCACGATTCTTATGTCTTTGGAGCTTGCTTTAAACTCCGTAAATATTGCTTTTGTAGGAATAGATAAAACAAACAGCCTCATAGATGGGCAAATATTTGCACTTTTTACTATAGCTTTAGCGGCAGCCGAAGCTGCGGTGGGTCTTGGGATAATAATATCTTTATTTAGGCTAAGAAAAGCTGAAAATGTTAACGAAATTATCGACTTAAAGGGGTAAAGATGCCAACTCTCATCCTTCTCTTTCCACTCTTATCCTTCATAAT
>NZ_BAAHXP010000024.1:0-8306 GCF_054656715.1 Hydrogenobaculum acidophilum | reverse complement strand
TCTTAACGCCGTAGATTTCTCGTCTTAACGCCGTAGATTTCTCGTCTTTTCAAGATAGTCGTCGCCAGCAAACCTTTGTCTATCAATGATTTCCGGCGACGGGCTGTCGGCTACAAATATATTTACTAATATATTTACAAGTGTATTTACAAATACACACACAAATTTGTATACAAAGGGAGCACAAAAAATTTTGTGTGTGTGTCATCAAAAAAAAAAAAAAAAAAAAAAAAAAAAAAAATATAAGACATCCCCTTCGACCTTGAAAAAAACCCTCTATGAAAATATCCCTCCTATGAAAAGATAAATATTTTTATTATTTCGCAAAAATTTCTTCGAACCTTGAAAAACTGCCTCAAAAACGCTAAGCCAATCAATGGTTTGCGGGCAGTAAAATTGCAAAATCGTACTTTCCTACCTTCTTAATTTTTTCTGTCTTCTAAGCATTGATGTATTGTTAAGGTTTTAGTGGTTTTACCTTTGATACACAAGGCTTTAATAGGATTTTTTTGTTCAAAGAGAAGTTCTTTTTTCACTTTAGCAGTTTACTTATATTTCTGATACAATATAGCAAATGAGTACAGATAAAGTAAACGACCAATCTAACAATTACTTTTCAAAAGACTATCTTACCTTTGATCTATCTCTAAAAGGGCTTGCAAAATTAGGTCCAAAGAAGCTAATCCAGCTTATCACCAATCATTCTGTAAAATCTTTACTTCCTACAGAATATCAGAAGTTAGAGTTGAAACTAGATTATGTGGTAGAACTTGATAACGGCGATATCTTACACGTAGAATTCCAATCTGTAAATGACCCTATGATGCATTTTAGAATGCTTGAGTACTTAGTGGCATTAATTAAAGAATTTAAAGGTAGGAATGTAATTCAGGTTGTCTTATATCTTATACATAGGCAACGATAAGATGAGTATGGAAAACCAAGTTTCAAATTACAATTTATCTTACTTATTTCATCTTATAGATATAAGAGATTTACCCAAAGAAGAACTCTCAAATAGTGACTCTTTAGCAGATCTTGCTTTTGCATTACTCACCAACATAAATGAAGAAGAAGCTGTAAAGCTTTTCGACAAGATTCTTGATATTTTACAAACTCTTCCTTCTCATGATGTTGAAAACTACAATTTGCTATTGACAAATATTCTAAGAAGAAGGAAATTTATCAAAGTAATATGGAATAAGTTTAAGGAGGATAAGCGTATGAAGTTTGTTTTTACAAGAGAAGAGATTTTAGATGACCCACTTTACGAAGAAGGTAAGCTTGAAGGTAAGCTTGAAGGTAAGCTTGAAGGTAAGCTCGAAGAAGCTAAAAAACTTCTAATCCTAACCATAGGGGCTAAGTTTGACTCTACTCCAGAGGATATATCTTCTAAGATAAACTCTATAGATAACTTGCAGCTAATAGAGGAGATTACTAAGGAGATAGTAAAAGCTAGTTCTATAGAAGAGGTAAGAGATATACTTCTTAAGCATTCTTTATAGTCATATTCTTGTATAATATTTTCATAGTGATACAAATAATTTAGGAGGATTTTATGACTAAGAAAGAGATGGCTTCTATGTTGGCTGAAAAAGTAAATATACCAGTATCTAAGGCAGAGCTTGTAGTTAGCGTTTTTACTGATATTTTAAGCAAAGCTATATTAAAAGATGGATATGTAAATCTATATGGTTTTGGTACGTTTAAGGTATCTACGAGAAAGGCAAGAAAGGGTAGGAATCCTAAAACTGGGGAAGTGATAGATATTCCAGATCAAAAGACTGTAAGATTTAGGCTTAATTCTTCTTTGAAAGAACAGCTTAATCAAAAGAAAAAATAGCCTGTTTTTTTGGTACATAAACTTTTAAATTTCTTTAAGCCTTGAAAAACTACCTCAAAAACACTAAGCCAGTCAATGGTTTGCGGGCAGTAAAATTGCAAAATCGTACTTTCCTACCTTCTTAATTTTTTCTGTCTTCTAAGCATTGATGTATCGTTAAGGTTTTAGTGGTTTTACCTTTGATATACAAGGCTTTAATGGGATTTTTTGTTCTTAGGTTAATAACCTAATAACCTAATAACTTTCCTATTTATGATGAAAAATTTATTATTGATTATGTTTGATGTAAACTAGCCAATGGGGGCGGGGCGTGATGATATTAGTGGCTTATTAGTGTATAGGAAGAAAAACTACTTAGACCTAAGATTATCCACAATACAATGTTGGTTTTGGTTCTATATCTTTTTTTTCCTCTTTTTTTGGATTTATTTAGATTTTAAAAGTTAGTGCGAGCGGTAGCGAAGCGAAAGCGAGCACTGGGGGTCAAGGGGGTTATATATACCCCCTTGCGGGGGTTTGGGGGCAGAGCCCCCATTTCTTTCTTAATCATTAGAAACTCCTTTGTATAAAACACTCTGATTTAATTTTTTTGTTTTTTATCTAAAAGCTCTTCCTTATTCATGTACTTTTGTAGGGTTTTTGCGGATATTCTAAAAACTTTGTATTCTTTTGTGTAAACTTTCTCTTTTGCAAGAAGCGAGTTGATAGCTTGTCTTATCTTGGTGATAGTATAGCCTTTATTAAGCATTTCTACTATTGCATCTTTTATGGCATCTAAAAAAGCATATTCGTTGAGAAGTCTTTTGTTAATCTTCTTATTTTTACTTTCTGCTGTCTCTAAAAGTTTTCTTTTTAATTCATCATTCTTAACCATAGTATTGAATATAATGCAATGTGTGAAAAATTTTATGATATGTATTATAACAAGGTTATCATAGTAATGGAAATACAAAGTGAAAAGCTAAGTGAAAATGAGAGTTAGAAGCTAAGTGAGAATAATTAGGGGACTGGTATATACCGAAACGGGAGTTTCGGAAATAAAAGAAAACAAAATAATTGACTTTCTGAAAGAACAAACTATAATATTTCATAAGGATGGTTTTGCCTGTTTTTCCCAAAAACAGGACGTGACCTAAACGTAATTAGGTGTGAGTCTAAACATATGGTGCTTGAGCTTAAAAAGGATTTTGACAATATGTCAGTAAAGCGGGCTATGAAGTGTCTGCTTTTTGGATACCTCAAACAAGGGATAGGTATGTCTAAAAGAGAGATACAAAATAATAGACCGGATAAGTATTCTCCTCTTATTCATTCTTATTCTACTTTTGAGCGGTATGCTGGGATACTAAAGCAATTTGCCGATGATATGGTAAAGCTTGGTAAGAAGAAGTTTAAAGATATAACCTATGAAGATGTAAAGACTTGGCTTGATAAAAAGGCAAGTTTGTATACGGAATCCACTTTAAAGGCCAACGTTTGTGCTTTGGAAAAGCTTTTTTATGCGGCTAAGAAGTTTGATATTGTTGATAGTTTAAAAGAGGAGTTTCAAGGCTTTTATGAAAAGGCAAAAGCCAATGGGCGTGCAGAACCTTTTGTTAACCCAAAAAGGGTGCTAAACACTATTTTAGAGTATGAAAAGAAAGCAAAAAATAAAGATTTAAAGGACTTATACAAACTCGCTTATGCGTGGGCAAGCATTCAATATTACTCTGGGGCTCGTGTTGGAGATATAAAAAAGCTTAGAGTAGAAGGTAATAAAGTTGTTATTGAAAAATCCAAAGGCGGGCGTACAAGGGTGCTTGATTTTTCAGATGCCCCTTATAGAATAGAAAAGTTAAAAAAAGCCCTAAGCATTATACAAACTATCAATCTTGAGTTTAAAACATTTAGAAAAGACTTTTATTACCCTATTTTAAAAGAGGCTGTGAAAAAAGCTGGAGAAAGATACACTGGTTCTCATTCTTTTAGGGTTAACTTTGCAATAGAAAGATTCAACGAGATAAAACAAAGGGTTTTAAAAGATAACGCTACCGTATTCATGCTGAAAACGGAGTTAGAAAAGATAAAACAAGAAAACAAAAACTATACCTTTGAGCATGTGTTAGAAAGCTATTGCGATAGGCTTTTAACAAGAGAAATGGGTCATAACCGAGAAAGCATGAGCAAATACTACAGGAGTGCTTAATTGAACACTGTTAAAGTTGAAAGAAAGATAAAAATAGATCACAAGCTTTGGAATATCGTTGAGAACATAAAAAAATCAAACAACTTTAAAAGCGATTCCGAAGCATTGGAATCTATATTAGAAGAATATCAGTTTTTGAAAAGTACTATCAAAGAAATAGAAAATGCTTTGGCTCAAGAAAAACAAAAGACTACTAATCTATTAAGCGAGCTAATTGAATACCAACAAAGGTATAAAGAATGCAATGCTATGTATCAAAAGATGATACAAGATTTATCTAATGGTATAGAAAAGATAAACAAACTGCCTAAAAGTTTGACTCAACTTATTGAGGACAAAGAAAATGAAGCCATAGAAGTTTTTATCAAGACCTTTGATGGTAAGCTAATAGCAGCTGTGGCTGTATTTATAGTGGTTTCGTTGATAATTATATCGCTAATGAAATGATAGGATAGTTTATAAACTTTGTGCTATAATAAAAATATCAACTAAGCATAGCTTAGCGATCGTACTTTAACAGCTAAATAAGGGTTAAGTGTACTTGTTTATTAATATGATATATATCACCATTGAGCTCAAACCCACCCTTACGAAAAATAAATGTTTTCCTCGTCTTTTACTTACATCATAAAACTCCAAAAATCACTGATACACAATCTTTTTCAGTCATCTAATCTATATCACCATTCGTATAGTAAAATTTACATTTTTATTGATATATATCATAATTTAACATATTGACAAAAGGATAGCCTTTTAGTAAAATTTTAAGTGGAAGGTTGCTAATTTACCTTATGGGATTGAAACCAAACACTCGACTCCGTAACTTGACTGGGCAAAAATGTTGCTAATTTACCTTATGGGATTGAAACCTTTGGTGAGGCTCTTGGCGCGTATGTGTCCTGGTTGCTAATTTACCTTATGGGATTGAAACAAGTTCTGTATCCATAACATCACCTCCTATTGAGTGTTGCTAATTTACCTTATGGGATTGAAACTGGAACAACAAGAACAAAGTTGTTGTTTAACAACAAGTTGCTAATTTACCTTATGGGATTGAAACACGAGATCCGTAGCCATTTTCATGGCTTGTATCTGTTGCTAATTTACCTTATGGGATTGAAACCTGGAACCCCATCTACCTTCACTGTAACTAACACGTTGCTAATTTACCTTATGGGATTGAAACTATTTGTCTATTCACTAGTAGGCCACCAAATAAAAACCAATGCTATAATACTCAAATGGATGATATAGATAAGATTCATAAAGAGTTAGAAAAACTAAAGGAACTAACAAGCTCTCAATACTCCGATAAGACCTTTAAAACTTTCTTTAAGAAAAAAGAAAATGTAAAAACCCTAATTGAAGCAAGATATCCAGATTTAGCTAAAGAGCTTGATTTTGATAGTATGGTGTTTGTGGATACTGAAAAATACGATACAGAAGAAAACCTAAAATCTCATTACGATATGGCATTTCAAGTAAAGTTAAAATCCACTGGAGAACCTTTAGAGCTATATTTTATCTTTGAACACAAATCAGCTCCAGATAAGTATATAGTTATCCAACTTCTTTCTTATGTATTAGCAAGGTTTAACGAAGCAAAAAGACAGAGAAAAGAACTTCCAAAGATAATTCTTATGGTGGTGTATGTAGGAGAACAAGATTGGAACATACCCACATCTTTAAAAGATGATGACAAGCTTCCAGACAACATAAAACCTTTTATATTTGATGTTGAATACTTTCTCATAGACCCAAGCTCTATGAAAGAAATAGAGAACAAAGTTTTAAGAGAAAACTTAGAGCTTTATGCATACATTAAACTAATGGAGTTTATATCTAACAAAGCATCTCTTGAAGAACTCTTACAAGCTATGCTTTTAGGTATTACGGACAAAGGTACATTCTTGCTTTTACTTTGTAATGTTTATATTGCAAAGAAAATTGACATTCCCACCATAAACGCTAAATTAAAAGAATTATCCCAAGGAGGAAAAGAGATGAAGAGTTTTATAGAAGAGGTTATAGAGTATTATCAAGAGCAGGCAAAGGATGAGGGAAAATTAGAAGGTAAATTAGAAGGTAAATTAGAAGGTAAATTAGAAAGTGCTAGACAATTTATTATTGGTATCTTAGAAGAGAGATTTGAAAGTGAGGATATATTGGATATAAAAAATGAGATAGATAAAATCTCAGATTATGAGTTTCTTACATACCTTGGGAAAAGAGCTGTGAAGGTTTCATCTGTTGATGAGTTTAGGAAGTTGATAGAGAGGGTGTAATTTGTACCGCATATTTCTATACTCATCTGGATTATCCTCTAAGAATGCTTCTTGTTCTTTAAGCATAAGACCTCTTCCATTACTTCAATTACTTTCTGCAATCCCTCACTGGGATTAGCCAATCTTGGCGGTCTACCTCTTCTTTTCATAAACAAAACCTCCTAAAATGATATTTAAACATATTTCTTTCCATTTTACACAAAATTGTTTTTGGTCCCAGTGAAGATGCAAAGAAAGACATAAAAGCCCTAAGCAATGGGCAAATTACCGAAGAGCAACTAAATCCTATAAAAGAAGCGATAAATGAAAATATAGAGTTTATAGTAAATGACATAGAAGCTTCTAAGAAACAAGGAGGAGAATAATATGGAAGACAAAACCAGTGCTCTTATAAGTGCTTTGGCTCTATTGATGGCTGAAAGAGCTGGAATTATGGAAGATATACCACTCAAAGAAATTGGTATCTTAGCTGGTGTAATAGCTTCAGCCACTGGTATAATAAGAAGTTTTATAAACGACGAAATTAACAAAGAACAAACGATAAAAGGTTTGGAAGATGCAATAGATAGAGCATTTCATGCTATATTTTCAACCACTTTAGATTCTGGTCATGCTGTATTAACAACTTACCTTGAAAAAGAATTTGGAGTAATAGGTTCTATGATATCTAAATTTATCTCAGAAATCTATCATCAACATAGAGATACTTTGATAGAGAGTGCAAAAGATTTAACTAAAAACATCTTAAAGAATTATGTACAATAAAATAAATTTAAACTCTTGAGGGTTTACTATGGATAGGAATATATTTGGTAGAACCGTTATAAAAATGTCTTTTCTGGATGAATCAGGTAATGAGATAACTGTAAGAGAAATAAAAGAGTTTAAAGAAGTATTAAAGAAAGAATATCTTCCAGATTTAATAGCTTACTTAGAAAATGGAAGGATAGAGCAGTTTTTCTACGGGCATGGAGAAGATGATATAAAAAACATGATATCTGATTTAAAAGCTAAAAGAGAAGAGCGCATCAACATCCTTAATGCTATAGCTGAAAAGCTTGGAGTACCGAAAATAACCATAGATGAGAACTCACATGATAATACACTAGTAAATATAAAAGACATGAAAAGCTATTTAGAAAAAGGGGGAGATTACAAAATACTACCAGGTGCGGTTGAATTATCTGGGGATGTAAATGTTAATAATAATGTTTCAATTTTAGGGAAAGATAAGTCTAAACATCTAATCTCCATGGCAAAAGCTTCTATATCGATTAATAGCTCAATGTTTCGTTCTTCCACACTTCAAATAGCAAATGTAACCATCAATGTAGATGAGTTAGTTATAAAAGGCAATGGAACGATAGAATTTAAAAATGTGGATTTCAAAGGCAATACAATTAAGTTAGATTTTAAAGGCAATGTCATTTTTAGCGATTGCGATATAAATTGTGCCATAGATTCTAAAGGTGCAAAAATTAATATCAATAATTCTAAATTACATGAGGGAGAGTTTTTATCGTTTGATTCAGGTTCACTTGTTTTGACTAAATCACAAATATACTCTTATACAAAATCTGTTAGCTTAAAAAATTCTAAATTTTCTATTGAAAGCTGTGATATATATGGAAATGGAAATGAAGATAATGAAAATGAAAAAGATAGCTATCCTCAATTATTGATAATAAAATCAAATGGTAGTGTAATCAATGCAAAAATCCGTGATGGGGTTAATAGTGGTGGTATTTACGCTATATCCTCTGAAATCTCAATTAAATCCTGTGAGGTATCTAAGAACTATCACCATGGTATCAATATTAAAGAAAACTCTAAATTCTCTATTGAGGGTTGTGATATATATGGAAACGGGAATGAAAAGGAAGACTTTGCTCAGACATACATAGGAAGATCAAAAGGTGATATAATCAATTCAAAAATTCATGATGGAGTTAATAATAACGGTGTTCACATATTTTCCTCTGAAATCTCA
>NZ_BAAHXP010000023.1:0-8469 GCF_054656715.1 Hydrogenobaculum acidophilum | reverse complement strand
GCGACTATCTTGAAAAGACGACAAATCTACGGCTATATTTTCATAAAAGCTGATATATAACCAAGCTGTCATCTTTTTCTTTATGAAAAACTTGACCTTTTAGGTTTAAAGTTATACAATGTTTTTATGTCAGACAATGATATTAATATTTTTAATTTCAACTGTCCAAAAGATGATATTCTTAAACGAAAGATAGTATTCCATAACAAGATAGTTGAAGCAAGATATAAGGAAACGCTTTCTCTTAAAGATCAAAGGGTATTGTCTTTTATTTTATCTACATTAAATGATTTAGATAAAAACGAACTTAAAGATTTAAATAAACGTTTCTTTTTGAAAATACGAATACCTAAGAATTTACTTGTTGAAGAGAAAAATTATGATGATTTAAGAAGAGCTTTGCATAGTCTTATGTCTAAATCTATTGTTGAACTTTTTAGTGAAGAGAAGAAAAAGTTTACTGCATATACGTGGTTTACTTATGCTAGTTATGAGGATGGTAAAGATTATGTTGAAGTTGAGATTAATCCATCTCTCTTACCTTATCTAGTTGCTCTATCTAACAATTATACAAAGATATATGTAAGACCTATATACTCTTTTTCTTGTCAATATTCCATGAAACTATACATGATGCTATCTAGATTTTCTGATACAGGGTGGTTTACTGTAAGTCTATTTGAGTTAAGAAAACAACTTGGAGTTGAAGATAATAAGTATAAACGATTATATGATTTTGAAAGATATGTATTACGTCCATCTGTAAATGATATCAATGAATATACTGATTTATTAGTATCTTATGAGAAAATATCTGCGTCTAGGAAGGTGACTCAAATCAAATTTAATATATCAGCCAAAACATCTTGTAATAAAAGCCAAACCCTAACTTTAGAAGCTAGTTATAATTCTTTAAAAGATAATCAAGAACTAAAAGAGCTTATGTTAAAGTATTTTGGAACAAAAAAGCATATAAAGAACCCTGTAGGCCTTTGGAAAACCATGACTGATAATGATATTATTGAAAATATTAGAAATAGGATAATAGAGATACACAGTATTGATAAAGAGTTAGCTAAAAAAGCTGAAGTTATTTTGACTGTTGACCCAGTTGCAGCTTTTGCTTGTACATTCATCAATTTTGACCGTGATTTGGTTAATATCTTAGAACGCTATCAAATAGTACAAAAGATTTATAATCTATTATCTTTTGTTGCTGATATGCTTATCGAAAGAGTTTCTGATATAGATATAAAAAGTGAAATATTACATAGGAATATCCATCAAGAACTTGTTTATATAATCTATGGCTCTATTAATCAAGCTATTGAGGAGAATATTGTATACATGGAAGAAGCTAATAGGAAGAGCAAGAATCGTTGTATATCTCTAAAAATAAACCCTGATGACAAAGAAAAATTCTTAGAAATTTTACAAAAGAATATAGTAGAATTCTTTGAAGAGTAAGATTAAATATTCTCATTGGTATAGGTTACTATTATCTTATCCTCTCCCAAGAAAAACCTACAATATTTTTGTTGTCTTCTGAAAACTCTATACCTACAATGTATATCTCCTTCCCTTCTGATAAATACTTCTCATAATATTTTTTCTCTTTTATCTGTCTTAATGGGTCATCTGATGGATTGTTTACAACTTTAAACTCTATTACGTATACCTTATTTTCTATGAAAGCCGTTAGGTCTATACGACCTTTATTTGTAGTATCTTCTGGTACTGCTTTTATACCAGCTCCGTTAAAAAGTGCATAGACAAGAGATGCATAAAAACCCTCATACTTATCAAGTTCATTTTTTGTATACCAGTTATATGGGATACTGGCAAGGAATGATTGAAGTGTTTCCTTAAAAGAGTCAAAGTTTGCTCTTAATAGCGCTTTGTATATATTTGTCTCTGATTTTTGTTTTATGTTAGGTTTGCTTACATAGTCCAAAAATACATCGTTGAAGGCTATTCTTACTTCAAGATTAGGATAACTAAGGGTATAAGAATACTTAGAACCTAATCTTTCTACATTTTTTATAGTAAGATATCCAGTTTGAAAGAGTAAACTCTCTATAGGCATATTATCCAAATCTATGCTTGATAAAATCTCTTCTCCCACTTCTAAGTTTTCTAAGTCTGGTAGATAAAAATCTCCATCTTTAAGAAGCTTTACCAAAAAGTTTGGCGTCCCAGTTTCAAACCAATGAGGTTTAAACTCTTTTTCTGCAAAAAGTAGCATTACATCAAAAGGATTGTAAACTGACTCTCCCTTCCAGTTATATCCATTGTACCAAGTTTTTACTTCTTCTTTGTCAAACTCTTTTAATCTATCTTCAAATACATTTTCAAGCTCAGATTGGGTATACCCACAAATTGTAGCAAACTCTACGCTTAGGGTGATATCTCTTAGCTGGTTTAACCCGCTAAATATGGATACTTTAGAAAACCGAGACACGCCAGCAAGGAATACAAGCTTTAAGTAAGGATCTAAGTCTTTTAAAGGAGAGTAAAAATCTTTTAGTATCTCTCTATTCTCATAAGCATTGTCAAGGTTGTATATAGCGTCAAGTATTGGTTTATCGTATTCATCTATTAGCACTACAACAGGGCTGTTGTATTTAGTATAAGCTTTTAATATGAGTTCTGCGAAGCAGTTTGAATAGCTGTTTGTATTTTTACAATCAACAGATAGATTTTCTTGATTTAGGCTTAGTTGAAAAAAGATATTTTGTTTTAACTGTTCTGGACTTCTATGTGCCCCCATCCCAAAACTTATATATACCACTGGATATTTTTTATCCCAATCCCAGTTATCGTATAGATAAAGTCCTTTGAAAAGCTCTTTTTTACCAAGAAAAGCCTGTCTTAGAGTGTCAAGAAAAAGAGATTTTCCAAAACGCCTTGGACGGGAGAGAAAATAATATTTTCCATTGTCAGATAAAATTTTTACATACTTAGTTTTATCCACATAGTAATAGTCTTTCTCTGTCCTGATAGACCAAAAGCTTTGTATGCCTATTGGTAAAATTTTCATATAGAGTATTTTAACTTATTACGATTTTTATGGTTAATATGGATAAACTTAAAATTTGCATTATTATTATTCAATTCTAAAGATGATATGATTTTTAAATATTTCACCATTTTCATTCCCAAAATTTCCAAAAAGGTTTTTTGTCTTGTAGCGCTTTTATTCTTCTATCCTTCTCAGCTATAACTTTATCTTTTTCTTGCAATAAGAGTTGATATGTTTCTTCCATTTTTTCTATGGCTTTTTCTTTTTCTTTTAACATACTCTTGTAGGCCTCTTCAACCTTTTCTACAGCTTTTTCTTTTTCTTGAAATATTCGTAATACCATTTTAAGTCTCTCGTTTTCTTCTTGGTATAACTTAATTTCTTCTTTCATTCTTGTTTCATTAGCGTAATACATAGTTACAGCTTCTTGTATAAGTTGGGTATATGTTTTCCCTGTTTTTTGTGCTAGTTCTTCAATTTTATCAATCGCATCTTGGTCTAGTTTAAAAGTTTTTGCAATCTTCATTCTCTATCTAATATAATTTATCATATTACTTTTGTCAACTTTAAATTACTTTTAGTATTTTTTAGTATTATGTTAAGTATTGCTATTGCAATAAATATATTACTTTTTATATTATTACGTATTACTTGATTCTTAACATAATATTTGCATTTATAAGACTATTGATAATCAATAATGTTAACATAATTAAAATTATGTTAATAGCGAATGAAATGGTATTAAACTACATTTATGGTGGGGGATTGTAAATGTAATACCTGGATATAGGATTTTAAGTCATTGGTATATAAGGATTATTGAGTAATATTTTATTTAGAATTAGGTGTTTTAATATAATGAATATGCGCAATAAACTTGAAATCTTATTTCAACTTCTGTACAAGTTCATAAACATTATGAACACTTATTGATATAACTTTTTTAGCTGTAAGTGTTGACTATATAGTGAACTCGTACACTTATTTGAGCTCAGTCTTAAAAACGCAATTTACACAAAGTTCTTTGAGAGTCCCAATAATTTAGCTTAAATTAGCAAGTTAAGTATATAATATATAAAAGTTTCTTAAAGGAGGTATAGTATGCCAGTTATAGTTGGCGAAATAGAATCATTGTTATTAGATGAATCATCATCTCCGGTTTATTGTGTTATAGTAAGAAATATAAACAGAGTAAGATTTGATATAACTAATGAATATTTTATAAGTAATAGTAATAATATACGTGAACATTATTATTATGAATTTGAGAGAAACGGTGATCAAATTACTCCTCGTAGGTTTGTAACAGAAAAGAGAATATTATATACAGAAAGCCCAAATATGTTTAATATTCTAGAGACAGCATTTTATAACAAATATATTATAAATATTGAATATGATAGTAATTCAAGGCACGATCGATATCCTAATGCGTATTGGATTAGATCAGTTTCTGTTAGACCAAGAGAAGATGAATTATAGAGGTATATTCATTAAATAAATCACATGAGTAACTCTGTATTAGTTATATTTGGTGCCGGGGCTGAGAGGGCTTTAGGATTTCCAACGACACAGGATATTGAAAATATATTTAAGGCGCTAATCGGTTTTGAAAATAATAGAATAAACAAATACATCCCATTGAATATTAGATTAGAAAATGCACTTAGGGATTATTTTGGTTATTATTCAAGGCAAAACGATAAAACATATCATATATACAAAAACCTTGAGCTAACACTTAGGATAATGCTTGATGGTAATGGTGCGAAAAATCTAAAAGAAGCTGAGAATGATAAGGATAAAGCTATAAATGAATTTATACAATTGTACAAAAGATTTATAGAAAGTGAATATACTGTTAGAAATCATGAAAGACTTTATAACAATATCGCTAAAATGGAGCATTATTTATATTTACAATCTTTTTCTTATGACTGGGTAAACATAAAAGCCTTATCGTATTATCTATATAAAGATCAGCCAAATAAGTTTCAGCTGGTGGACTTGCTGAGTATATTATATAACTCTAAACAAAGTGGATTGCCATTGGTAGCTCCAGAATATTTCGATTATTATACTCATGATACTAGTGAAACCGGTAAAGTTAACTGGTATATTTGCAATGTTGATGGAATATTTAATATGTACAATCTGATTTTATATAAGATATACAAAGGGGTTTATTATACAAACCTTAATACAAACAATGAAACTTTGAAACATTACTTTGACTTTATTCAAAAAATGCTGGATAAATATAATCAGAATATTACTTTTGTATCTTTTAACTGGAACCCTATTATTCAAGCTTTAGCTTACCTGGTTAACTATAAATTTAATACTTCTGTCGGCAAAGCAAAGAATCGCTATCGTTATATAGATCATTCTTCCTTAATCGATATAGTGCGATTAAAAGATTCTGAAGATGAAAATAGAATAATACCATCTTTCACTGAAAACATAGAATACTTTTCGAAAAAACTTTGTAAAGAGCCAAAAACTATTGAATCCATTAAGTTTTATCCTATACACGGAACTTTTAATACTAGAGTATGTCCAAAATGTTCTTCTGTATTTATGATATATCCTAAAACACAAGGGGATATAGATATAACACAAGATTTGTACGATTTGTTATTAGTAGATCCTTTTCCGTCAATGAAAGATTTTGAACATTATAAAAAATACAGTATTCTTAAAAAGAAATTGGAAAATCCAGAAGATTTTGATACTATTTATTGTCATAAGTGTAATACACCTATATCTTTTAAGAATACTATTTTAGAAATTCAGATAATGTTTAAAGATTATAGCCATTATTCGTTGAAAAGTATGTTATATGGTTTTGCAAACGAATTCAGTAAAGCTCAAAAGATAATTATTTTAGGCTATTCTTTTCCTAATGACGATGTAAAAGATTTGTTGTTCCTCAAAGCTTTTAAAGATATAAAGCAAATCGATTCAAACAAACAACAAGAAATCTATATCGTCAATTATGATGAAAAGTACAAGCATCACAAAAGATGGATGAGTATAGATGAAGTTAAAAATCAACTACCTAATTTAGAGAATTACCAAATAAATGAGCTAATTCATAATCTTGAAAAATTATTCAAGAAAGAAAATATAAAGCTATCTTTTCAAGGTGTACCTTGGGTATTTTTAAATGGAAACAGAAACGTGGATATTAGCATATTTGAAAAGTAATACAATCTATAAATACTCTAACTCTATATTTTTATGTTTAATCAAGTTATCACTATCCACTTTGACCATTTGTTGCAAGACTTTACGTACTCAACTTGCTTGCCTTTGTATATTGATAATCCGTTGTTGCACATTCCTATTTTATCAGCTACAAAAGCGCTCTTTTTAGGGTCAGATGCGCTTTTGGCATCTCTTGCACCCGTCCAGCTGTTGCAAGTAGCACAATATTTTAATTTCTTATTAACGCTAATACTCATCTTGGCCTCCTATTTATCCACTGGCTTTGCATCTATGTCTTTTATACGATTTCTCATCTCTTCTATCTTTTTGCCCATGCTTTGTTCTATTGGTTTAAACTCTTGTATGACTTTTTGAATATAGCTTTCTACATTGCTTTGGTTTTTGCCATCTAAGAATGATAGTTCAACCACTTCTTTAACTAGTGATTCTATATCAGCTCCGCAATAACCTTTTAATTGAGATACGTATTTTTCAAAATAGCTATACCAATTTTCTTTTTTGCGTTTTCTAAGATGTATTTTTATTATTTCTTTCTTAGCGTTGTCTTTTGGTAAATCCACAAAGAATATCTCGTCAAATCTTCCTTTTCTTAGAAATTCTGGAGGCATAGAGCTTATATCGTTAGCAGTGGCTATTACAAATACCGGTTTTGTCTTTTCTTGCATCCAAGTTAAGAACGTTCCAAATATTCTTTTCATGACATCCGATGAGCCACCACCACTTTCACCTATTCCAGAAAAAGCTTTTTCAAGCTCATCTATCCATAAGATAGAGGGAGCTATTGCTTCTGCTATTTTAATAGCTTTTCTTATGTTTTCTTCTGATTGACCTACGTAAGGACCAAGTATCATACCCATGTCAAGCCTCAAAAGAGGCAATCTCCATGTCCCAGCCACAGCTTTAGCTGTTAAACTCTTACCAGTACCGGGAAGTCCAAAGATAAGTATTCCTTTTGGTATGTCCACTCCATAATCTCTTGCTTCTTGAAGATTTTGTATTATAGTTTTTTTGTGGTTCAACCATTCTTTTAGATTTTCCATACCACCTACATTGTTTATACTTTCATCGCTATTGATAAAATCAAGCATGGAATCTTTTTTCATCATTTGTCTTTTTACTTCTATTATGGTTTTTATATCTTCTTCATCTAGCTTTTCATCAGATACCGCATATTTCATAACATTTATTATGTCAATGGTTCTCATGCCAAGCAAAGCTTCCACAAACTGAGATTTTATATTGGAGTTATAATTAAAAGCCCCTACATTTTGGAAAAACAAATCCACTATCTCTTCTATTTCGCTTCTTGTAGGAAGTGGTACATCCAAAGCCAAAGCATCTATATAGACTTCATCTGGAAGTCCTATGTGAGGTGATATTACAAAGTTTTTTATCCAAATATCTTCTTCTATTATCTTGTTAAGATAGTTTCTAAAAGCTCTTAATGTAACAATATCATTTTCTAACAACCTATTTATATCAAAAAACACCACAAAGGCATTCTTAGCGTTCTTCAAAAGCCAGCTTAACACAAACTTCAAATCCCTTTTACTATCAGCTCCCAGCAATCCTATCTTATTATCCTCTTGACAATCAAGCCCATTTGCTATGTCATAAGTATAAACCCTTTTACTTTTCTCTTTTGCCAATCTTTTTACTATATCAAAAGTTTCAAACTCTTCCGTAGTTCTCAAATAAAACAATTTATAGCTATCAGAGTTTATATTTTCAAGCAACCTCTTGTAGATGTCATTTTTAGTTAGTTCCATACATCAGCCTCCCTAATATTTAAAGTTTTCAAAGAACCCTAAAGAACCACTTCCGTCTTTAAAATCGCAATCTTTTATTACTACATCGCCACCATAATCATATTTTAACCCAGTTTTATTATTCCAAGTAGATACTTTTGTTAAGGTGATAGGTGACTTAGGCGTAAGAACAATAACTATACCATAGTCAACTCCATCGTGGATTTTTGAATCGATTATACTACCATTGGACTTATTTATATGCACTTGAGGATAATTTCCTTTTTCATTTCCATTTCCATATATATCACAACCTTCAATGGAGAATTTAGACTTTTCTGTTACATAAATGCCCTGATAATAATTCTTAAATATCTCACAAGATTTAATTGAAGTTTCAGATGAAAATACGTGAACACCATTATTATTAACCCCATCATGAACTTTTGAGTTAATTACTATACA
>NZ_BAAHXP010000022.1:0-15963 GCF_054656715.1 Hydrogenobaculum acidophilum | reverse complement strand
GGTGCTTTTAAGAGGTGTAGGTAAAGACCAAGTAGAAAGAGGTCAGGTCTTAGCCAAGCCAGGTTCTATAACTCCCCACAAGAAATTTAAAGCTCAAGTATACGTATTATCAAAAGAAGAAGGTGGTAGACACACCCCATTCTTCCTAAACTACAGACCTCAATTCTACATAAGAACCGCTGACGTCACAGGCACAGTGGTAAAACTTCCAGAAGGTCAAGAGATGGTAATGCCTGGTGACAACGTAGAGCTTGAAGTAGAACTTATCCATCCTGTTGCTATGGAAGAAGGTCTTAGATTTGCAATAAGAGAAGGTGGTAGAACAGTAGGTGCTGGTGTTGTCACCAAAATTATAGAGTGAGGAATGTAGTATGAGAGAAATAATTACGTTGGCTTGTACCGAATGCAAAAGAAGAAACTATTCTATTACCAAAAATAGGCAGAAGCACCCTCAGAGAGTTGAGATAAGAAAGCATTGTCCTTGGTGCAACAAGCACGTAGTTCACAGAGAGGTAAAATAGGGGCACTAGCTCAATTGGCAGAGCGCGGGACTCCAAATTCCGCGGTTGGGGGTTCGACTCCTCCGTGCCCCGCTCTTACGATGAGTTTTGGGATTTTAAATGGATAAAATTTTAAATTTTTTGAAAGAAGTACGGCAAGAGTTAAGAAAGGTATCTTGGCCTGATAAAAAACTCGTCATAAGAGCTACGGTTAGTGTTATAATATTTTCTTTGTTTTTTGGGATATATTTATGGATTGTGGATTTAACGTTTACGAAGATTTTATCTTTTATATTTGGTATTTGGGGTGGTAGTTTATGAACGATAAGCATTGGTATGCTCTGCAGGTAGAAGCTGGTAAGGAAACCACCGCTAAAGAATCTCTAATGAAGGTTATAGAGTTAGACAGGATAAATGATTTGGTAGAAGACATTGTATTGCCTGCAGAGGAGAAAGTTGTAATAAAAGCTTTAGGTAAAGAAAAATATAGATTGTCTTTGAGAGGTAATCACAGAGATATAAGCGTGTTAGGTAAAAAATGTGTTACAGTTTTTAGAATAGAAGAAGGCACTGTTAGAGTGGTTCCGTCAGAGGATGGCGAAGAGTGCAACAGCGATTGTATAAAGGCTGGTGAAATATCAAAGCCAGGCCAAAAAATAACATGTAAAGAAAATAAGACAGAGGCTAAAATAATTTTGGACAACAAGATGTTTCCTGGATATATACTTATAAAAGCTCATATGGACGACAGGCTTTTAAGAGCTATAGAGAAAGCCCCCCACGTGTATAAGCCAGTACTAGTGGGCGGCAAAATAGCACCTTTGAAGGAAGAAGAGGTAAATAAGATATTAGCCCATGCGCAAAAGGGCTTCAAAACTAAAAAATCTATATTTGAAAAAGGTGAGCAAGTAAGGATTATAGAAGGACCTTTTATGAGTTTTACCGGTACTATAGAAGAGGTAAATTTAGAAAGAGAAAAGCTGAATGTGCTTATTAGCATATTTGGAAGATTAACTCCTGTGGAGCTTGATTTTTCACAGGTAGAAAAGATATGAGGAGCGGCATATGGCGAAGAAGTTAACAGCTACAGTTGAATTGATGCTTCCTGCGGGGCAAGCAACACCAGCCCCACCAGTTGGACCAGCTTTGGGTCAGCATGGTATAAACATAATGGAGTTTGTGAAGCAGTTTAACGCTGCTTCTAAGGATATGGAACCAGGTACTATAGTGCCTGTGGTAATAAGTATTTATGCTGATAGAAGTTTTACCTTTATAATGAAAACTCCACCTACTTCTTTCTTGTTGAAGAAGGCGGCTAAGATTCAAAAAGGTTCATCAGACCCTAAGCGTCAAAAGGTGGGTAAAATAACTGTAAATCAGCTGAAAGAGATAGCTCAGTTAAAAGCTAAAGATATGAATACTCAGGACATTGAAGCGGTTATGAGAACTATAGCTGGCACCGCTAGAAGCATGGGCATAGATATAGAAGGTTATAAGGGGTAAGTGCTATGAGAAGAGGAAAGAAGTATGTAGAGGCTTCTAAGCTTGTAATACCGGGTAAAGCTTATGCGTTGCCCGAGGCTGTGGATATACTGAAAAAGATGGAAGATATACTTAAGCGTAAGTTCGATGAAACCGTTGAGCTTGCTATGAAGCTTGGCGTAGATCCAAAGTATGCGGACCAGATGGTAAGAGGCTCTTTGGTATTGCCGGCTGGATTA
Source organism: Hydrogenobaculum acidophilum (assembly GCF_054656715.1). NCBI lineage: Bacteria > Pseudomonadati > Aquificota > Aquificia > Aquificales > Aquificaceae > Hydrogenobaculum > Hydrogenobaculum acidophilum. The sequence goes on along the minus strand of NZ_BAAHXP010000022.1, from coordinate 13,742 downwards.
GGTAGAGAGTTGAAGGTGCTTGTTTTGGCAGAAGGCGATGCTATAAAAGAAGCACAGAATGCTGGTGCTGATTACGCTGGTGGTGAAGATTTGATAAACAAAATATTAAAAGAATCATGGGTAGATTTTGATGTAGTAATAGCTACTCCAGAGATAATGCCAAAGGTTGGTAAGCTGGGTAAAGTGCTGGGTCCAAGGGGTCTTATGCCAAATCCAAAGACTGGTACTGTTACACCAAACGTAAAAGCTGCAGTAGAAGAGGCTAAAAAAGGTAGGGTTGAATTTAAAGTAGACAAAACTGGTAATATTCATATGCCTATAGGTAAAATAAGCTTCAAACCAGAAGACATAGCGAAAAATGCTTATGCGGCCATAGATGCTGTTGTGAGAGCTAAACCTTCTGGAGCAAAGGGGCAATATGTAAGAAGCATAGCTATATCTTTGACCATGAGCCCCTCTGTGGAACTTGATGTTTCAACTACGTTAAAACAATTACAAGAAGCTGTGGCTTAAATGAGGTGATGCTATGAACAAAGAAACGCTTCAAAAAAAGATAGAAACTGTAGAAGGATATAAGAAAAAGCTATCTGATAGCAATTTTGTACTATTTTTCAACTTTAACGGTTTGCCAGCCGATGTGGCTACTTCTTTAAGAAGAGAGCTAAAAGCTATAGGGTCTGAAATGTTGGTTGGTAGAACTACGCTATTTTTTAGGGCTTTTGAGAACACTATAATCCATGATCATAGAGATGTATTTGTAGGTCCTACCGCTATAATATTTTCTTACAAAGATCCCGCAAAAACTGCAAAGGTTGTTTTTGACACATGTAAGTCGTTGGACAAAGACAACCCTCTTAGGTTTATAAAGGCTGGCATGCTTGGCAACAAATATCTTACTCCAAAAGATGTAGAGGCCTTAGCTAACTTGCCAAGCATGGAAGTGCTTGTATCTAAGCTTATGGGTGTGCTGCAATCCCCGGTGGTTGGTTTTATTATGGCTTTAAAGGCCGTTCCTCAAAAGCTTGTGCTTACTTTAAAAGCACTGGAAACTAAAAACTCTTAAAAATTTATTTGGAGGTTTGTAAAGATGGCTACACTTACAATTGATGAAATCGTGGACGCTATAAGCGGCATGACAGTTTTGGAAGTTGCGGAGCTTGTTAAAAAGCTCGAAGAAAAGTTTGGTGTATCAGCGGCTGCAATGGTAGCGGCAGCTCCAGCAGCAGGAGGAGCAGCGGCAGCTCCGGCAGCAGAAGAAAAGACAGAGTTTGACGTAATACTATCCGATGCCGGCGCTAACAAGCTAAACGTCATAAAGGTTGTTAGAGAATTGACGGGTCTTGGCTTGAAGGAAGCTAAAGACTTGGTAGACGGTGCTCCGAAACCAATTAAGCAAGGTGTATCTAAAGAGGAAGCTGAAAATATAAAGAAGAAGCTAGAAGAAGCCGGTGCCAAAGTAGAAGTAAAATAAAGGCTTTGGTAGTTAAGAATATTTTGCTGGAAGAGGAAGGAAACACCCCTTTTGAGGGGTGTATTTTGTTTTTTAGCGTTGTTTAAAAATTTGAATAAGGTGGTGAAGTTATGCTTAAATTAAAGCATGCTATACCAAGGAAGTTTTTTGGTAGACGTAATGAGCTTTTAGATTTGCCTTTTTTGGTTAAAGTACCTAAAGAATCCTTTGAAAATTTTATACAGTTCAATGTAAAGCCTTCGGAGAGAAAAGAACAAGGTTTAGAGTATATATTAAGAACATCTTTTCCATTTCAAGATACAAACAAAAACATATCTGTAGAATACATAGGCTACGAAATAGGAAATTGGGAATGCAACAGATGTGGTTACAAACCTGAGGTAGATTTTCTAGCAGGTGCAAACACCGAATGCCCAAAATGTAGCACTATATTGTCTTACAAGGAAAAATATACTCCAGAAGAATGCAAAGAAAAAGGACTAACCTATAGCGCTCCTTTAAGAATAATGCTTAGGCTTAAGAAGAAAACAAAATCCGGAGAGTACATAGATACACCTAAAAAAATATACTTTGGTGAAATGCCTTTAATGACGCCTATAGGTACTTTTATTATAAATGGTAGTGAGAGAGTTGTTGTAAATCAGCTTATAAGGTCTCCAGGTATATTTTATTCAGACAAAGAGGATAGGCAGAAAGAAGGTACGGTTTCAAGGACTATATTTACCGCAAGCATTCACCCAGATAAAGGCTCTCGCATAGAGTTTGAACTTTCTACAAACTCTGATGTTATAACGGCTCGCATAGATAAAAAACGTATAAGCGCCATTTCTATATTAAGGGCTTTTGGACTTGAAACCGCTTATGATATATTGTCACAGTTTTATGAAGATGTTAAGGCGTTTGAAATAAAAAATAGTGTGCTTGTAGATAAAGCTACAGGCGAAGTATACAAACCAGAAGATTTAGAGTCTTATTACATGTTTGCTGTTTTGAGATATACCGCAAAGATAGAAGGCACCGAAAGGGAAGAGGAGTTTATAGAAGAAAGGCATATTGAAGATATAAACGTGTTGAATAGACTTTTAAAAGACGAGAGGATAAAGATAGAGCTTTTAACTGCCGTACAATCCGAAAAAACCACCAAGAGCTTTTATGGAAAAATAATATTAGAAACGCTAATTGCCGATACTAAAGCCAAAGACCAGCACGGTAAAAGCATTGTTAAGATAAACTCACAGTTTACACTAAAGGATATAGGGCTAAGAGATATATATGTAAAACTAAGATCTATGGAAGGTCTTGTCCAAGAGATGGCAGATATTATCCAACGCTCCAGGGCTTACTTTGAAGCTTACTTTCAGGATATAGCAAGGTTTGATTTATCTAAAGTTGGTAGAGTGAAAATAAACGCTAAAATTTATTTGCATAAAAAATCTTTAAATATAGAAGATCTTGAGGTTTTTAACGAACTACCTGTATTGGAGTTAGCTAAAGATTATGATAAGTACAAAGAAGGTACACTTTTGACTAAAGATATATTGGAAGATATTCTTAAAAGCCATAAGACTGTGGAAGTTAGGGATTACACTGGTTTAGAATCAAGGTTTTTAAACCACAAAGATTTGGTAAACGCTATAAAATACCTTTTGAAGGTAAGATTTGGTAAAGAGAGAAAAGACGATATAGCTCATTTAGGAAACAGAAGGGTTAGACCTGTTGGAGAGCTTTTAGAAAATCAGGCGCGTATAGGTATAGCTAGGATGCTTAAAGCTTTTAGAGATAAGGTAGCTACCATAAACCCTGAAGACCCCACCATAAAAGCTCAAGATCTGGTAAACTCAAGATATCTTGTTTCTTCTATGTTTGAATTTTTGAAGGGCGGTCAACTTTCTCAATATCTTGATAACACAAACCCTTTGTCTTCTTTGACACATAGAAGAAGGTTGTCAGCCTTGGGACCAGGAGGACTTACCAGAGAAAGTGCAAAGTTTGAAATAAGGGACGTCCATCCATCACATTATGGTAGACTTTGTCCTATAGAAACGCCAGAAGGCCAAAATATAGGTCTTGTGACATCTATGACTACTTACGCTCAAACAAATGAATATGGCTTCTTGGTAACGCCTTATAGGAAAGTTATGAATGGTGTTGTTACCGATGATATAGAGTTTTTGGCCGCTTACGAGGAAGAAAACTTTGTTATAGCTCAGAGCACCCCCACAGACCAGAAAGGTAAAATTTTGGGGGATAGGGTAATAGCAAGGTATAAAAACGATATCCAAATTGTAAAGCCACAGGATGTAAACTATATAGACGTTTCTCCACGGCAGATAATATCAGTATCCGCTTCTTTGATACCGTTTTTAGAGCACGACGATGCTAACAGAGCTTTGATGGGTTCTAACATGCAAAGACAGGCAGTGCCTCTTATCTTTACTCAAGCTCCTTTGATAGGTACTGGCATGGAATCTAAAGTAGCTGTGGATAGCGGTTCTGTAGTGCTTGCAAAAAGAGGCGGGATAGTGGAAGAAGTTGATTCCAACCGTATAGTAATAAGGGTAAATCCCAACGAAATAGATGAAAAAGACCCTCTTGACATGGGTATTGATGTTTATAAGCTTTTAAAATTTGTAAAAACAAATCAAAATACTTCTGTAAATCAAAGACCTATCGTGTACAAGGGGCAAAAGGTAAAGAAGGGAGACTGTATAGCTGATGGCCAATCTACTTTTATGGGTGAACTAGCCCTTGGCAAGGATCTGCTTGTTTGTTTTATGCCGTGGCGTGGTTACAACTTTGAGGATGCTATTGTAATATCTGAAAGGCTTGTAAAAGAGGATGTGCTTACATCTGTTCACATAGAAGAGCTTAAGGCAGAGGCAAGGGAAACTAAGATAGGTGACGAGGAAATCACTAGACAAATACCTGGTGTTCCAGAAAAAGCTTTGTCAAATTTAGATGAATATGGCATAGTAAGGGTCGGTACTTATGTAAAACCAGGCGATATACTGGTTGGTAAGGTAACTCCTATAGGCGAGACACAGCTAACACCTGAACAAAAGCTTTTGCAAGCTATCTTTGGTGAAAAATCAAGGGATGTCAAAGATTCTTCTTTAAGATGTCCTCCCGGTATAGAAGGTGTAGTGGTGGATGTACAAGTATTCACAAGAAAGCTTAGCGATACCAAGAAAAGCCCTCTCATTGATCATGTTGAGCAAGAGGAAAAAAATCGTATAAGAAAAGAGCAAGAGTTCATGAGAAACCTCGTTACCGAAAAGCGGAATGAGATAGTAAGGGACCTTGTGCTTGGTAAAGTCATAAATAAACCCATAAAGCTTGCTAAAAAGACTTACGAAGAAGGTACTGTTATAGACGAGGCTCTTTTCGAGAGTATAGCAAATTTTATAGTTACTAAACCAGAAAACTTTTTCTCTGATAAAAAGCTTATAAAGAAAATAGAGGAGATAAGAGACAAAGCTCAAGCCCAACGTAAGGTTATAGACAAGATATATGAGGAAAGGATAGAAAACGTAGGAAAACAAAGCGATTTGCCAAGTGGTGTAATCACAATGGTTAAGGTGTATATAGCTCAAAAGCGTAAAATAAGGGTAGGGGATAAGATGGCTGGAAGACACGGTAACAAAGGTGTTATATCGGTAGTTCTTCCGGTGGAAGATATGCCATTCTTACCAGACGGTACTCCTGTAGATGTAGTTTTAAATCCTCTCGGTGTGCCATCTCGTATGAACGTAGGACAAATATTAGAGACTCACTTAGGCATGGCATCCAGATACATAGGCAAAAAGATTCAAGAGATGATAGACGAGTATTTTGATAGGGCAGAGATTACAGAGTATATAGCCAATATTTATGCTATAGGTGATAAAAGCGGTGAAAACAAAAACTTCATCAAAAATATACTAAAAAGCTTATCCGACGAGGAGTTTAAAAATATAGTAAGTTTTATGGCGCAAAACGGTATACCGATGGCTACACCGGCTTTTGAAGGTTGCGACGAGGAAGATTTAAAAGCCCTTCTTAAAGAAGCAGACTTGCCGGAAGATGGTAAGTTTGTATTGTACGATGGTAGGACAGGTGAACCTTTTGATTTTAGGGTCACTACTGGCTACATGCATATGCTTAAACTTATACACATGGTAGAAGACAAGATACACGCTCGCTCCACAGGTCCTTACTCGTTGGTCACTCAACAACCTTTGGGAGGTAGAGCTCAATTTGGTGGTCAGCGTTTAGGAGAAATGGAAGTATGGGCCTTAGAGGCTCACGGTGCGGCTTATACATTGCAGGAGATGCTTACTGTCAAATCAGACGATATAGAAGGTAGAAATAGAGTATATGAATCTATAGTAAAAGGCAAACATTTCTATTCACCGGGTATACCAGAATCCTTTAAAGTGCTTGTTAGAGAGCTTAAATCCTTAGGACTAAATGTTATGTGTGAAAACGGTGAATCAAAAAGCTGCGATAGCGTTGATTTGGATAAGAAAGAGGAGGAACGTTGATGAAAAGAGGTTTGTTGCCTTTTAATAAAATAAGATTGTTGCTTGCTTCTCCAGAGCAAATACTTAGCTGGAGTCATGGAGAGGTGAAGCGTCCAGAAACCCTTAACTATAGGACTCTTAAACCAGAAAAGGAAGGTCTTTTCTGTGCAAAGATATTTGGACCCATAAAAGACTACGAGTGTTTGTGTGGTAAATACAAAGGAAAGAGATTTGAAGGTACCATTTGTGATAGATGTGGTGTTGAAGTAACAAAGTCATACGTTAGAAGAGAGCGTTTTGGACATATAACGTTGGCTACCCCTTGCTCTCATATATGGTTTTTAAAATCTTCCCCCTCAAAAATAGGTACTTTGCTTGGATTATCCGCTAGAGATATAGAAAGAGTAATATATTTTGAATCATACTTAGTTGTGGAGTATCCAACTCCGGATATGGAGGCTACTTTTTCTAATTCTGAGAGCACAATACCTGTTGTAAAAGATGGCATTACTTACCATGTGAAGTTACACGTTGTCACAGAAGAGCAGTATGAAAAAGAATTTGCTTATAGCGTGGACAATAGATACGAAAGTGGGATGGGTGCGGAGTTTGTAAGGTATGTTTTATCCATACTTGACTTAGAGACGTTTGCTTGGAAGCTAAAAAAGATATTGAAACCTTACACCTTTGGTTTTGAGGATTTAGGCCCAAAAATGGAAGCCGAGCATAAAAAATTGTATGAAAAGCTTATAATGTTTTTAGCGGATAGAGTAAAGCTTTATAGCATAGGTATATCAACTTCTTTAAAAGGCGTTCAGATGTCGTTAGAGGATGTCCTTCATGGTATAATAAGCGAAAGCATATACCTCAACGTAAAAACTGGCGAGATATCAAACGAGGATTTGGGCGAAGATTGGTACACATCTAAAGATGCTATTAAGTATAGATTTGAATATGTAAGAGGACAAAATCAAAACGTTCCTGTTTTTGACAAAATTCAAGAAGATTTAAGAAGCGTTGTTTTAAAAGACTTTTCTGACAACAGGGTAAAGACTTTAGTAAAAACCTTGAAACTTATAGAAGGATTTCTTAAGTCTTCCAATAGACCAGAGTGGATGATACTTACCGTTTTGCCAGTGATACCACCTGAGTTAAGACCGCTTGTAGCCCTTGATGGTGGTAAATTTGCTACCTCTGATTTAAACGATTTGTATAGAAGGCTTATAAATAGAAACAATAGGTTAAAAAGACTTATAGATTTAGATGCTCCTGATATCATAGTAAGAAACGAAAAACGTATGCTCCAAGAGTCTGTAGATGTCCTTATAGACAATGGTAAAAGGGGTAAGGTGGTAAGCCAGCACAATAGACCCCTCAAAAGCCTATCAGACTATCTAAAAGGAAAACAGGGGAGATTTAGACAAAACCTTCTTGGTAAGAGGGTTGATTATTCTGGACGTTCCGTCATAGTGGTGGGTCCTTCTTTGAAGATGCACCAGTGTGGCTTACCAAAGATAATGGCTTTAGAGCTTTTCAAACCTTTTGTATATAGAAGACTTGAAGAGAAAGGCTACGCTACGTCTATAAAGAATGCGAGAAAAATGGTAGAGCAAAAACAACCAGAAGTTTGGGAATGTTTGGAAGAGGTGGTAAAACAACATCCTGTACTTCTGAATAGAGCCCCGACGCTTCATAGGATGTCTATACAAGCTTTTGAACCTGTGTTGGTGGAAGGTAAAGCTATTCAACTTCATCCTTTGGTATGTCCTCCTTTCAACGCCGACTTTGACGGAGACCAAATGGCTGTGCACGTACCCCTTGGCATAGAAGCTCAGTTAGAATCCTATATCCTAATGTTGTCTACTCAAAACATACTTTCACCCGCCAACGGTAAACCTATAATGCTACCATCCCAAGATATGGTGTTGGGTTTATTTTATGCTTCAAATTATGTAAACGGTGCAAAAGGCGAAGGTAAGATATTCTTTTCAAAAGAAGAGGCGTTTTTGGCTTTTGAGAATAAAAAAATCGATATTCATGCAATTATAAAGGTAAAGCTTGGAAACTCGTTTGTAGAAACAAGCGTAGGAAGACTTTTGATAAACGAAGCTCTTCCAAAAGGCTTTAGGTTTGTGAACGAAGTGTTGGATAAGAAAAGTATATCTAGGCTTATAGCTGATATTTATAAAACCTATGGTCCAGAAATCACCGCTCAAACGTTAGATAAGCTAAAAGAATTTGGTTTTGAAATGGCTACTAGAGCTGGTATTTCCATAGGCGTTGAGGATATGAAGATACCAAAAGCTAAAAAACGCTTGGTAGATAAAGCATTTCAACAGATGGATGAAGTCTTGGACCAGTATCGTAAAGGTATTATTACAAATAAGGAAAGATACAACAAAACTATCGATATATGGTCTCAAACTACGGAAGATGTTACCAAAGCAATGTTCTCCGAAATAGAAAAGTCAGAGCAGATAGAAAACAACAAAAAATTACCAGGACTTTTCAATCCTATTTACATGATGGCTAACTCCGGGGCTCGTGGTAACAAAGACCAGCTAAGACAGTTGGCTGGTATGAGGGGATTGATGGCTAAGCACTCTGGAGAATTTATAGAAACTCCTATAACTTCAAACTTTAGGGAAGGCCTATCTGTTTTGGAATATTTTATATCTACTTATGGAGCTAGAAAAGGTCTTGCCGATACGGCTCTTAAAACATCGTTTGCTGGATATCTCACTAGAAGGTTGGTGGATGTAGCTCAAGATGTAGTTATTACAGAACATGATTGTGGTACAAAAAGGTATGAGATTATAGAGTCCATAGTAGAAAATGGAGAAGAAAGAATATCCTTGAAAGAAAGGTTGGTGGGTAGGGTATTGGCAGAGGATATATACGACCCAAACAGCAAAGAGCTAATAGCTAAGGCAAACGAGGTGGTAGATGAAGAGCTTGCTAGCAAAATACAACAATCTGGTATAGTACAGGTAAAAGCTAGGTCCGTCCTTACTTGTGAATCGGAAAGTGGAATATGCTCTATGTGTTATGGATGGGACTTGTCCCAAAGAAAGTTGGTATCTCCTGGTGAGGCGGTTGGCATAATAGCGGCTCAATCTATAGGAGAACCCGGTACTCAGCTTACGATGAGAACGTTCCACATAGGCGGTGCTGCTACGGCTCAAAAGGTTCAAAGTGAGCTTGTGATAGAAAACGAAGGCACTCTTAAATTCCAAGGTTTGAAGCTTTTAAAAAATAGGAGTGGAAAGTTTATAAATATATCTCAAGAAGGTGTAATATTTGTGCTTGACCAAAACGGAAGGACTATAGAAAGACATACTGTACCGTATGCAGCTGAAATTTTGTTTAAAGATGGTGATAAGGTAAAGCAAGGAGACATAATAGCGAAATGGGATCCCTTCAATACATACATAATAGCGGAATCTAGCGGTGAGTTGGTGCTTAAAGATATCATAGTGGATGTGACTGTAAAAGAAGAAAGGGATACTCTCACCGGGAAAACGGCTATAGTGGTTTCTTTCTTGAGGGCAAAAGACGCACAACTTCATTCTCCAAGAATTATCATCAAATCAGAAGATGGCAGTGAATATACTTACGATTTGCCAGTTAACTCTATATTAAATATACCTTTTGAAAAGCTAAAAACTGTATGGGATAAATGTTTAGCTTGTTCTGAAGCTGAGAAAAACGATGTACAGCATAATTACTATTATTTGGAACACTTTACAGTGCATCCTGGTGATGTTATAGCTCGTATTCCTAAGGAAACTACTAAGGTGAGGGATATAGTTGGCGGTCTTCCTAGAGTTGAAGAGCTTTTTGAAGCTAGAAAACCAAAGAATCCAGCTATTATCTCTGAAATTGAAGGTATTGTAAAAATATATGAGGATGCTGATGAGGTTATGATTATATCCTCTAAAGGTACTAAAAAATACGATATTAAAAACGAGTTTATCCTCGTTAAACATGGTCAAGAAGTAAAAGAGGGTACAAAGATAACGGATACTATAGTAAGCGATGTCAGCGGTAAAGCGATAGTAAGAGCTAAAGGTAGTAAGATAGTTGTTTACAATAAGCAAACTGGTCAAGAAAAGGTTTATTCGGTACCAAAGGGTAAATTCTTGCAAGTGAAGGATGGGGACTACGTTAAGGTGGGAGACCAGTTAACGGACGGGACACCTCTTTTAGAGGAGATACTCAAGATAAAAGGTATAGATGAGCTTCAGAAGTTTCTATTGAAAGAAATTCAAATGGTTTACAAGCTTCAAGGTGTTGATATAAACGATAAACACATTCAAATAATCATACGTCAGATGTTGAGAAAGAGAATAGTGGTAGACCCGGGAGACAGTAGATTTGTTGTAAATGAAGAGGTTGATGTGACTGAGTTTAACAAAGAGGTAGAGAATATTAGAAGAGAAGGCGGCAAGATACCAAAAGCTGAGCCGGTATTGGTGGGTATTACAAAGGCTGCTTTATCTACTAAAAGCTGGATATCTGCTGCATCTTTCCAAGAAACTACCAGAGTGCTTACAGAAGCTGCCAGTGAAGGAAAGGTGGATGATTTGACTGGAATCAAAGAAAATGTTATAATAGGCAACCTTATACCAGCCGGTACAGGTTTGGAAGAATATAAAAGCGTTAAGATAGAGATTGTGGAGCATGCAGTAGAATCTAAGAAGCAAGTATAAAATGCTTGCTTTTTTTTGGCTTTTATGGTAGAATACTAGTTTATTGTTTAGGAGGAGAAACTAGCTTATGCCTACAGTGAACCAGCTTATAAGAGAAGGTCGCGAGAAGATAAAGAAAAAAAGCAAGGCCCCAGCCTTGCAAGGCAACCCTCAGAAAAGAGGAGTCTGTGTGCGTGTTTATACAGTTACACCAAAGAAACCAAACTCCGCTTTGAGAAAAGTTGCTAGGGTAAGATTGTCGAACGGTATAGAAGTCACTTGTTATATCCCTGGTGAAGGGCACAACTTGCAAGAGCACTCTATAGTGCTTGTTAGAGGTGGTAGGGTAAAGGACTTGCCAGGTGTAAGATATAAAATTATACGTGGAGCTCTGGATACTGCCGGCGTTGCCAATAGAAGGCAATCTAGGTCAAAATATGGTGCGAAAAGACCTAAGGCTGGTGCTGCTCAAACTACCAAAGGGGGTAAGAAGTAATGCCTAGGAAAGGAAGAGTACCAAGAAGAGAGATACTACCAGATGCCAAATACAATAGCATAATAGTTCATAAGCTTATAAATAAAGTTATGAAAGATGGAAAGAAAAGCGTAGCTGAGCATATAGTTTACACCGCGTTAGAAACCGTGGCCCAAAAGCTAAACATTTCCCCAGTGGAGGTTCTTGAAAAAGCTCTTGAAAATGTTAAACCTGTGTGGGAAGTACGCCCTCGTCGTGTAGGTGGTGCTACCTATCAGGTACCTGTAGAAGTAGAAGAGCATAGAAGGGAGTCTTTGGGTATAAAGTGGTTAGTGGAAGCTGCAAGGGAACGCTCTAGGCACAGAGGCTCTTATAACATGGAGGAAAGGTTAGCTGCTGAATTAATGGATGCCATAGACAACAAAGGTGCAGCTGTTAAGAAAAAGGAAGACACTCATAGAATGGCGGAAGCCAATAAAGTTTTTGCTCATTTCAAATGGTAAGGGGAGAATAGGTTATGCCAAGAACAGTTCCGATAGAAGACTTAAGAAATATAGGTATAGTAGCCCACATAGACGCCGGTAAGACAACCACCACAGAGCGTATATTGTATTACACAGGCAAAACTTATAAGATAGGAGAGGTCCACGAAGGTGCCGCTACTATGGACTGGATGCCTCAAGAAAAAGAAAGAGGTATCACCATTACAGCGGCTACAACTGCTTGTTATTGGAAAGGAAAGCAAATAAACATCATAGATACACCGGGACACGTTGATTTTTCCGTAGAAGTCGTTAGGTCAATGCGTGTTTTGGACGGTATTATATTTATATTTTCTGCAGTGGAAGGTGTGCAGCCACAATCTGAAGCAAACTGGAGATGGGCTGATAAATTTAACGTAGCTCGTATAGCTTTTATAAACAAATTAGATAGATTGGGTGCAGATTTTTATAGGGTTTACGATGAGATAGTTAAAAAACTTACTATAAAACCAGTGGCTATTCAAATTCCAATAGGTACTGAGGATAACTTTGTTGGTGTTGTAGACCTTATGAACATGAACGCTATAATATGGCTTGAAGAAACCCTTGGGGCAAAATATGAAATAAGACAAATACCAGAAGAGTATAAGACAAAAGCCCAAGAATGGCGCGAAAAAATGGTGGAAGCTATAGCAGAAACCGATGACACTCTGATGGAAAAGTATTTAGAAGGTCAAGAGTTAACTGTAGATGAGTTAAAAAATGCCCTTAGAAAAGCCACTATAAACAAACAAGTAGTGCCAATTTTGTGTGGTTCATCGTTTAAGAATAAAGGTGTTCAGCCGCTTCTTGACGCTGTTATAGACTATCTTCCTTCTCCTTTGGATGTACCTCCGGTGGTTGGTATAAACCCAAAAACGAATCAAGAAGAAACTAGATTGCCACAAGATGATCAGCCTTTCTGCGCTTATATATTTAAGGTTGTATCGGACCCTTATGCAGGTCAGCTTAGCTATTTTAGAGTTTTCTCGGGTAAAGTGCAAGCCGGTTCTTATGTGTTGAACTCTACAAAAGATAAAAAAGAACGTATAGGTAGATTGCTTTTAATGCACGCCAACACTAGAGAAGATATAAACGAAGTGGCTGCTGGTGAAATAGCTGCAGCTGTTGGTGTTGATGCTGCCACTGGAGATACCATATGTGATGAAAAAAATCCAATAATCCTAGAGAAGCTTGAGTTTCCAGAACCTGTTATATCTATGGCTATAGAGCCGAAGACTAAAAAAGATCAGGAAAAATTATCTCAAGTTTTGAATAAATTTATGAAGGAAGACCCTACGTTTAAAGCTTCTATGGACCAAGAAACTGGGCAAACTTTGATACATGGAATGGGTGAGCTTCACCTAGAGATAATGGTTGATAGAATGAAGAGAGAATACAACATAGAAGTAAATGTAGGTAAACCTCAGGTTGCTTATAAGGAAGCTCTCAAGGGTAAGGCAGTGGCTGAGGGTAAATTTATAAGACAAACTGGTGGTAGAGGTCAGTATGGTCACGTTGTGATAGAGGTAGAGCCTTTGGAAAGAGGTAGTGGTTTTGTCTTTGAAAATGCCATAGTCGGTGGTGTTATACCTAAAGAATTTATACCACCGGTAGAAGAAGGTATAAAAGAAGCCATGGAAAACGGCGTTTTAGCTGGATATCCGGTGGTGGATGTGAAGGTAAAGCTATTTGATGGTTCTTATCACGAAGTGGACTCGTCGGAAATAGCCTTCAAGATAGCCGGTTCTATGGCTTTTAAAGAAGCTGCTAAAAAAGCTGGAGTTGTGCTTTTAGAACCTATAATGGAAGTGGAAGTTGAAACGCCAGATGACTATGTTGGAGATGTCATAGGTGATTTAAATTCAAGACGTGGCAAGATTATGGGCATGGAAAACAAAGGTATTATTACTTCTATAAAAGCTCATGTACCACTATCGGAGATGTTTGGTTATGCTACAAATTTAAGGAGCTTAACCCAAGGTCGTGGTACGTTTATAATGAAGTTCTCCCATTATAGCGAAGCACCTCAAAGCATTACAGAAAAAGTAATTGGTGAAAGATCAGCAAATCAGTAAAAGG
>NZ_BAAHXP010000021.1:0-18608 GCF_054656715.1 Hydrogenobaculum acidophilum | reverse complement strand
CATTAAACAATATGTTCTCTTTTAATCCTTGGGTCATTTAGAAAAAGAAGCATATCGGCGATTATGTTTCCTACTATAAGCATTATACTTCCCACGTAAAGACTCCCCATCACCAAAAATAAGTCCTTTGACAACACAGCGTTTAATATAAGAAGACCCATACCTGGCCAATTTGTGACTATCTCCACTAAAGCAGCCCCAGATATCAAAGAAGAAAATTCATATCCCAAAAGAACTATAAAAGGAGATAGAGCATTTCTTAAAACATGTAGTATTATAGTTGATTGCCTTACTTTTGAAGCTTTTAAAAAAATGTATATAGGACTATTTAGTATCTCTAAAACATTGGCTCTTACTAGTCTGGAAAGTCCTCCGAAAGATGATAAAGCAAGGGCACTCACTGGAAGCATAAGGTGCTTTACATTTATACCACTAAGCATATCTGATATATTTATAAAATGTGTTTTATAAAAAAACATCATAATTAGAAAACCCATAACAAAAGATGGTATAGACATAGAAACGTAAGAAATTCCCTGTATAATCTTATCTAACAGGCTATCTTTTTTAAAAGCCGAAAAAACACCAAGCAAAAAGGCTAAACTCCAAGATAAAAAAGCTGAAGGTATAGATACCATAAGAGTATTTGGTATGCGTTCAAGGATTAATTTTTTTACACTTTCGTTGTATTCTATAGAGTATCCTAAGTTAAATCTAAGAGCGTTCCAAAGCCAGTCTACATATCTTATTAATAGCGGTTTGTTAAGACCGTAGAAAGCCTCGAGTTGTTTTATGGTCTCTTGAGATACGCTTGGGTTTAATTTAAGCTGGTCAAAAAATCCACCAGGGGCAAAGTTTATAGCTAAAAAGGAGAAAAAGCTAATGGCGATAACCACAAAAATACCTTGTAAAACCCTTAAGATTAAAAACTTTAGCACTACTTTACCCAACGCTTATTCATAGAAACTTCTGTTTCTACAATTACATCCTTCAAGATTATAGAACCTGCTTTTTTCATAGCTTTTTCTAAAAGCTCGGAAACTTCTTCTTTGTATTCTTCTTTAGCTTCTACTACAATTTCATCATGGACAAGATTTACAACATTTGCTATCTCATTGAAATTATTTGGGAATTTTCTTTTAAGCTCTTGAGAAAAAATCAAAACAGAGAGCTTTAACAGTTCTGCTCCAGTTCCTTGTATTGGATAGTTTGCAGCATCTGTAAAAGTATAAGCTATCATAGGTTTTCCGCACAAGGTTTTTAGCCTTACCTCTCCTTTAGCTTTTAGCTCTTTTTTTATTCTATCGTGCCAAGCTTTTATACCCTGAAAGGTTGAAAAAAACACTTCTCTAAAGCGCTTAGCCTCTTCTATAGACATATCGATTCCGTAAGAGTTTTTAGCGTACAAAGAAAGGGATTTTTCAGATATGCCATATATCAAACCAAAGTTCGCCGCTTTCGCTTTTTGTCTTTCCTCTTTTGTTATAGATTCAACAGGTTTTCCCATAATAAGAGAAGCCGTAAACTTGTGTAAATCCTCGCCTTTATTTATAACAGAAATCATTACCTCATCTTTTACATAATCCGCTGCTATTCTCAGCTCTATTTGCGAAAAATCAGCTATCACAAAAACGTATCCTTCCTTGGCCTTTAAAATACCTCTCAAATCTCTAGGGATATTTTGAACATTTGGTTTTGAAGAGGACATTCTACCAGTGATAGAACCTATTTGCCAAAACTCCGGATATACTCTATCTTGCTCGTTGTATTCTAAGATTTCTGATAGTTTCTCCTGAAGCTTATGAAGTCTTCTAAACTCTAAAACGCTATTTATAAATTCCCTTACCTTTTCATCACCTTTCTCAAGATGCTCAACAAGCACACTATCATCTGTTACTATATTTTCTTTGTCTGTGCGAGGTAAAGAGAGTTTTAGATTTTTTTCTAGAAACTCTCCTATCTTTTTAGGACTACTTATATCTATTCGATATTTTATGTAAAAGTTCATGGCAAGTTCTTGAGTTTTCTTTTGTAGTTGTTTTTTTGCATTTTCTATTTCAACTGCATCTATCCCAATACCAACATGCTCTATCTTGGCTAGTTCTTGGACAAAACCCATCTCTATTATAGCGTGCGCACTCTCCAATCCAAATACCTTAGCCACTCTAGATTTCTGCAATACATCTATAACTATTGGTTCTTTATCCAGTTCTTTTTTTAGCTTTTCATATAAAAGCCTTAAAACTTCCACATCTTTTGCAGCATAAAAAAGCTGACTTTCTGTAAGCTCTTTTGAAGACCAGTTTGAAAACTGTTCCTTTTTGTCCAAACTCTCTCCTGTAAAATGGGCGTAAACGCTTGCCAAAGAAACTCTGTTTAAACCTATTAACTGAGCACCGATCATGGTATCAAAGGTTGTATAAGGATGAATATCGTACTTCATAAGATATTTTAAATCATACTTGAGGTTGTGTCCTACAACACCTTTTTTGGATATTACATCTTTTATAAGCCTTGGAGCATCTTTTACAAACCAAAAATCTATTATATAAACAGGACCACTTTCTAAAGCCACTTGAAAGAGTCTTATATCTTTTGGTGTAGTTTCTGTATCTATAAACCAAATATCCCCAGCAGAAAGATAGTCTAAGGCTTTCAACAAAAGAGGCTCTTTGTCTATATAAACATAGTTCATTGGTTTAACTGGCTATGCTTATATCCATAAAATGCGTATATCAAAAGCCCCGCTATACACCAGACCAAAAATCTTATCCAAGTCAACATAGGAAGCCCAGCCATTATAAGAAGCAATGTAAACAAGTTTAGCGGCAATAAAACTTTTGCCATAGGCATCCTAAATTTTGGATTATACTCTTTGGATTTTCTTATTAGAATAATACTTATACCTACCATAAAGTAAGCAAACAATGTACCTATATTAACCATTTCAGCCAAATCTTTCAAAGGAAACAATCCTGCAGCTAAAGATAATACAAAAGCGCCTAATATCGTGGCTTTATAAGGGGTGCCAAACTTTGGATGAACGTCAGATAAAGACTCAAACAAGAGTCCATCTCTTGAAAGAGCATATACTACTCTTGTAAACCCAAGCCCCATAACCATAATAACGCTTGTAATTGTTATCACGGCACCTATTGAGATTATGCTTGCTATGAGATGCATATGCAATTTTTCCATTGCAAAAGAAAGAGCATCTGGTACATTTAAGTTTTTATAATTTACGACACCTGTAAGGGTAAGACTTACTACAATATAAAAAAACGTACTAATGGCTAAAGAGCCTATAAGTCCTATCGGTAAGTCTCTTTGGGGGTTTTTAACTTCTTCAGCCACAGTGGATACTGCATCAAAACCAAGATATGCAAATATTATAAGACCAGTGGCGTGCCATACACCTGATATGCCATAGGGTAAAAAGTCTTTGTAGTTTTTAAAATCGATATGCGGTAATGCAAACAATATGAATATCACAAGTACCAATATTTTAAGCACTACCACAAAAGAGCTTGCAAAAGCGCTTTCTTTTATTCCTAAAAGCAAGATACCAAACATAAATATTATGATAAGAAAAGCACATATGTCTATGTATGTGCCGTTTCTTGGGTTGTAAGCTGCCGTAAGAGCGTGAGGTAGCGTAATACCAAAGCTATTTTTTAAAAATGACCTAAAGTAAGAAGACCACCCCACTGCTACAGCGGCCGTTGATATTCCATACTCTAGCACTAGATTCCATCCTACAAGCCAAGCTATTATCTCACCTAAAAAAGAGTATGTATAGCTATAAGCACTACCAGAGACAGGAATAGCAGAACCAAGCTCGGCGTAAGCAAAAGCGCTTATACCAAGGGAAACAGCACCAAGTACAAAAGATAAAACGATGCCTGGGCCAGCCATCGTAGCGGCAGCCATACCTGTAATTACAAAAATACCAGCACCTATGATTGCACCAACACCCATCAATACAAGCTCTAACGCCTTAACTTCTCTTAAAAGCTTATGCTCTTCAACATAATGCTTTTTTCTAAAAATATCTAAACTCATACATTAAAAATATACCATAAACTCCTTTTAACATTGACAAAATATTGCTTAGACCTTATAATGTAAAATCATGATAGTTAAAAAACCAATTTTAGGTGGAGAGTTTTTAGAGACTACTCAAAAGCTTGATGTAATATACCCCTATGACAACTCAAAAATAGGAGAAACTTATACAGTAGACGCTTCCTATGTAGAAAAAGCCATAGAAAAGGCAAAGATAGGGCTTAAGAAACTCTCAGAGTTAAGCTCTTATGAAAAATCCGAAATCCTTTTTAAAACATCAGAGCTTTTAAGAAAAAACAAAGAAGAAATAGCAAAAACAATTGTATACGAAGTGGGCAAGACTATAAAAGAAGCTAGAGTAGAGGTAGATAGAGCCATAGAAACCTTTAAATTTTCAGCAGAAGAGGCAAAAAGGATAAAAGGTGAGACTTACGAGGTGGATGCTCATCCAAACGGTAAATCAAAATTTGGATTTTATATAAGAGTACCAGCAGGTATAGTGGTGGCTATATCACCTTTCAACTTTCCTTTAAATCTCACTGCCCACAAGGTAGGACCAGCCATAGGAGCAGGATGCCCTGTCATAGTAAAACCTTCTGAAAAAACGCCCTTAAGCCCTATCATGATGGGAGAATTTTTATTAGAAGCTGGATTACCGAAAGAAGCTATATCCGTTTTACCGGGCTTTGGAGATTTAGGCAAAGCCCTTACGATGCACAAAGATGTAAGAGTGGTGTCTTTTACCGGTAGCAAAATGGTAGGAGAGCTTATAGCAAGACAAGCTGGTATTAAAAAACTTGTTTTGGAGCTTGGTTCTAATTCGGCGTTGGTGGTTCATAAAGATGGGGATTTGGAAAAGGCGGCTACAAAAGCTGTTCAAGGCGGATTTTCAATGGCTGGGCAAGTTTGTATATCCATACAGAGAATATTTGTCCACGAAGAGGTTTTAGATAAATTTTTAAGGCTTTTAGAAGAAAAAATATCAAACATAAAAATAGGAGACCCCATGGACGAAACGGTGGATATGGGCCCGATGATAGACAAAGCTCAAGTTGAACGCGTGCAAAATTGGATTAAAGAGGCTATTGAAAAAGGTGCTAAACTTATACAAAAAGCCAAAAACTCCGAACACATCAAAGGAACCAACTATCTTTTACCAACGCTTCTTATAGATGTAAATAAAGATAGTGCTATTTTTAAAGAAGAAGCTTTCGCTCCTGTGATAAACATCAATAAATATAAAGATATTAAGGAAGTAATAGACGTCGTAAACGAAGGAGATTATGGGCTTCAAATAGGAGTTTATACAAATGATATAAAAGTGGCAATGGAGTTCATAAGAAACTGCGAAGTGGGTGGAGTAAACATAAACGAAGGACCAAACTTTAGAGTAGACCATATGCCTTATGGTGGATTCAAATACTCTGGCATAGGAAGGGAAGGGCCAGCCTTTGCTATAGAAGATTATACAGAAATCAAAAACGTTGTTATATCTTTGTAAAAGTTTTGTAGCATCATAGCATATCGCTACTTAAAAGATTTTTATTTTATAATGTTTATATGGAATATCAAGTTTTTGTATACGAAATAGACAAAGATTTGCTTGAAGATTTGCTTGTGGAGGAGGCCTTTGGTTTTGAGATTTTAGAAAAAAAAGAAAATATATGGAAGATATCCACAGATAAAATATTAAAAGGTTTTGAGCCAATAGAGGTTAGAAAAATAAACTATCAAGAACTTGATTTTGGTGAATTAGAACCCATCAAAGAAGATATTTTTGTGATATTACCATCTTACGCATTGCCTATAAAAATTAAAAAAGGAATGGCTTTTGGGACAGGGCTTCACGAAAGCACACAAATTATGCTTAGGCTTATAAAAGATTATGTGAGTATATCTGATAGCGTTTTAGATGTTGGATGCGGAAGCGGTATACTTACAATAGCAAGTAGATATTTCACAAAATCCTATATAAAGGGTATAGACTTGGACCCATTGGCAATAAAAGAAGCTATAGATAATGCAAAGAACAACGATATGATAGATTTACATTTTGAAGTAGCTACTCCGTTAGATATCTTACATAGAAGTTATCTAGAAGACAATTTAAAAAGAAACTATATAAAAGACGAAAACTACTACGATTATTTTGTGGGAATTTACGATGTCGTGTTGGCAAACCTTGAGATGTACATTTTTGAAAAAGAGTTTTCAAACCTTACAAAATTATTTAAAAAGTACCTTATAATATCTGGGATTTACAAAGGCGAAGAAGAAATAATAAAATCTATATGCAAAGATTTTAATATTAAAATCATAAAACAGTTAACAAAAAACGATTGGCATGGTTTTGTGATTGGGAAGTGCTAAATGTTTTTAAAATTTTACGATAAAACAGCTTTTATATATAAAGGTCAAAACATCTCTTATAAAGAGCTTGTTGAAAAAGCAGAGTTTTATAGTGCCGCTATAGACATAATGCCAGGGGATAGGGTGGTTATTTTTTCAGAAAATAAACCGGAATGGGCTTATGCTCTTTTTGGTATATGGAGAAGAGGCGGCATAGCTCTACCAATAGACCATATGGCTTCCGAAGAGGAAGTAGCCTTTATATTAAAAGATGCCACCCCTAAATACGCTTTTGTGTCTTCTAATCTAAAAGATATCTTTGCAAAAGCTGTAAAAAGGCATAAATATAGAGTAGAGGCCATAGACATAGAAGATTTTATACCTTTTCAGGATCCAAAAGAACCAATTACAAATATTTCTGAAGATATAGCGCTTTTGCTTTATACATCAGGAACCACCGGTCAACCAAAAGGTGTAATGCTTACTTTTGGAAACTTGCAATCCAATATAGAGGCTATAGTTAAAGAGAATATAGCTTCTTCAAAAGATGTTACGATAGCTTTACTTCCTTTTCATCACGCTTACCCTTTGATGGTATCATTACTTGTGCCTCTTTACCTAGGAGCTACAATAATATTTAGTGAAAATCTTTCTTCTAGTTCTTTGATAAATTTAATCACTGCCAACAAAGTAACCGTTTTAATAGGTGTACCTAAGCTTTACAAAATATTGCACGACAGAATAT
This sequence comes from Hydrogenobaculum acidophilum, assembly GCF_054656715.1. Taxonomy (NCBI): domain Bacteria; kingdom Pseudomonadati; phylum Aquificota; class Aquificia; order Aquificales; family Aquificaceae; genus Hydrogenobaculum; species Hydrogenobaculum acidophilum. The sequence goes on along the minus strand of NZ_BAAHXP010000021.1, from coordinate 11,449 downwards.
TCGGAGAGATAAACAGCATCCCTGGAGCGAAAAGACTGTTTTCTCTTGTAGATTTTATTGGTAGTCCAAAGCTTGGTAAAATTATCTTTAAGAAGGTTCACAAAACTTTTGGTGGAAGATTGAAGTATTTTATAAGCGGTGGTGCAAAATTAGACCCAAACGTAGCTCACGACCTTTATATGCTTGGATTTGATGTGTTAGAAGGATATGGTCTTACTGAAACATCTCCTATAGTAAGCTTTAATGTACCAGGTAGTATAAAGATAGGTTCTGTTGGAAAACCAATACCCGGTGTTGAGGTAAGAATAGCAGAAGACGGTGAGGTATTAGTAAAAGGTAAAAATGTAATGAAAGGCTATTGGCAAAGACCGGATCTCACCAATGAAGCTATAAAAGATGGATGGTTTTATACCGGTGATATAGGATACGTTGATGAAGATGGATATCTTTATATAGTTGGTAGAAAAAAAGAGCTAATAGTACTTGAAAATGGCAAAAAGGTAATACCAGAAGAAATAGAAAACCTCATACTCTCTAAAAGCGACATTGTAAAAGAAGCTGCAGTCATAGAAAAAAACGGACATCTTCATGCTATAATAGTCCCAGATTTTGAGCTTGTAAAAGAAAAAGGCATATTAAATCTAAGAGAATACATTACATGGGAAGTGATTGACAAAGTAAATAGAGAGTTGCCTTCTTACAAAAACATCACAGATTTTACCATAAGAGAAGAAGAACTTCCCAAAACAAGGCTTGGAAAAATAAAGAGGTTTTTGTTAAAAGCTCAAGACGAAACAAGTTTATCAAAACAGCAACATACTAATCTGCAAGAGCAAGTTTACGAAAAAGAAGAAAAATCAATCGGTATTCTAACAGAACAAGAAGGTATTCTACTTAATTATTTAAGAAAGTATAAGAGCGATATATCTCCTAAAGACCACTTAGAAATAGACCTTGGGCTTGATTCTTTAGACAAAGTAGAGCTGCTTAGTTTTCTAGAAAAAACCTTCGGCATAAATCTACCCGAGAAAGAATTGTCAAAATACTTGTCTGTAGAGCAGCTTATGGCTTTGGTGTCATCCCAAGAAGCTAAAGATATAAAAGATATAAATTGGCACGATATATTGAGCGAATCCAACCCTATAGATGTAAATGAGTATAAAGACGATATCATTGTTTACGGGTCTTACATACTAAAACAAATTTTCAAAATTTACTTTAGGTTTAAAGTAGAAGGTTTACCAAATCTTCCCAAAGAAAAGCCTTTTATAATAGCCCCTAACCATGCCAGTTATTTAGATGGATTTCTAATAGCAGCATCGCTACCAAAGGATATAGTCAAAGATGTATTCTTTGTGGGTGCCAAAGAGTATTTTGAAGGTAGGCTTGGCGAGCTTATAGCTAGATACTTTCATGTAATCACCGTGGATACTCAGTCCAACGTAAAAGAAACACTTATAAAATCAGCAGGGGTTTTAAAAAGCGGTAAGAACTTAGTGATATTTCCAGAAGGTGCTAGAACTAGAAACGGTAAACTACTTCCTTTTAAGAAAGGGGTAGCAATATTAAGTAAAGAGTTAAGTGTACCAATAGTACCAACGGCTATAATAGGTTCTTATGAAGCTATGAAAATAGGCGACATATTTCCAAAACCCAAAAAGATATTAGTGAGATACGGCTGGCCTTTAATGGAATACAAATTCTCATACGATGAGATAATAGGAAGATTAGAGGAAGCAGTCCAATCTATTTTAAGCTTGCCTTAGAGCTATTGTACCGTAAGATAAGTGAATTTATATGCTATAATATATATTCTAATTTTTAATTGCGGAGGTTTTTTATGAAAGTTTTAATCACCGATCCCATATCTCCAAAGGGCGTAGAAATTCTCAAGAAAGAGTTTGAAGTAGATTATTATCCTGAAATTAAGTTTGATGAGCTTTTAGAAATAGTTGGAAACTATGATGCGATAGTGACAAGAAGTAGAACACCAATTACAACAGAGCTTTTAGAAAGGGCAAAAAACCTAAAAGTTATAGGAAGGGCCGGTGTAGGTGTTGACAACGTTGATATAGAAACAGCTTCTAAAAAAGGAATCTTAGTATGCAATACGCCTGGGGCAAACACCATAGGTGCCACAGAGCTTACCATAGGTCATATGATAAATGTAATTAGAACCATCCACAAAACCCACAACACAATAATGGACTACAGATGGGAAAGGCACAGCTTTATGGGTATTGAGCTTTTCGGAAAAACGCTTGGTATTATAGGTTTAGGAAATATAGGTTCTCAAGTGGCAATAAGAGCAAAAGCGTTTGGCATGAAGGTTTTAGCTTACGATCCTTATATACCAAGAGAAAAAGGTGATAGGTTAGGAGTAAAACTTTACGAAGATTTGGATGAAATGCTCGGAGTATCAGATATAATTACAATCCATACTCCTTTAACCCATGAGACAAAAGGCATGATAAACAAAGAGCGCATTGCAAAGATGAAGGATGGTGCCATTGTTATAAACTGTGCTAGGGGCGGTATCATAGTAGAATGGGATTTAATAGAAGCTCTTAAAAGCGGAAAATTATATGGCGCCGGTATAGATGTTTTTAGCAAAGAACCGCCTCCAAAAGAGCTTGTTGATGCTTTTAGAGAGTGTAAAAACGTATCGTTGAGTGCCCATATAGGCGCAAACACTTACGAATCCCAAGAAAATGTAGGTATTATAATAGCTCAGCAAGTAACAAAAGCTCTAAAAGGTCAACCGGTAGATTACGTAGTAAATGCCCCGTTCCCAGATATATCTGTTATAACCCTTATAAAACCCCACTTAGATTTAGCTGAAAATATGGGTAGCTTTGTAGCCCAACTTAGCACCGATGGTATAAAAAAAATAAAGGTAGAAGTTATAGGAGATTTGGCTAAAAACTCAAAACCAGTGGTAGCAGCTGTGTTAAAAGGTGTTTTAAAAAGTATAACGGATTATCCGGTGAACATAATAAATGCTACTTATCTTGCCAAAGATTACGGTATAGAAGTAGAAGAAGTTGCCAACGAGGAATCTCAAGATTTTAAACATTATATAAAGATAACCGCATACGGCGATGTGCAGGAAAAAGTAGTAGGTGGAAGTCTCATAGAGAATCAAATACCTCGCATTTTACAAATAGATAGATTTTATGTGGATGTGGAACCAGAAGGCGTCATGCTCGTATTTGAAAACAAAGACACGCCAGGAGTTATAGGAACAATAGGCTCAATACTAGGACAAGCAAACGTCAACATAGCAGGCTTTAGATTGGGTAGAGAAAAAAGAGGCGGACTTGCTCTAGGCGTACTAAACCTAGATTCTAAAGTGAGCGATGAAGTGTTGGAAAAACTTAAAAGAATACCTCAAATTATATCCATGAAGCAGGTAATATTATGATACTGGTCCAAAAGTTTGGCGGTACATCAGTCGGCTCTATAGAACGCATAGAAAACGCTGCCAACAAGGTTATAAAAGCCATAGAAAAAGGCTACAAACCTGTAGTAGTTTCTTCTGCAATGTCTGGAGAAACAGAGAGGCTTATAAAGCTTGCAAAGTCTATAGAAGAGTATCCAAATTACAGAGAGTTAGACCAGCTTATATCCACTGGTGAGCAACAAGCTATAGCCCTTTTTGCCCTTATGCTTATGAAAAAGGGTTACGATGCAATAAGTCTTTGTGGATGGCAAATACCTATAGAAACGGATGATGTGCACTTTAAGGCAAATATTAAATATATAAACACAAAAAAAATTTTAGAGCTTTTAGACAAAAACATAATACCTGTGATAGCTGGTTTCCAGGGAATGGACGAGAGAGGAGATATCACAACTTTGGGAAGAGGCGGGTCTGATACCACTGCTGTGGCATTGGCTGGTTACTTAAAAGCAGATTGTGAGATATATACAGATGTGAATGGTGTTTATACCACAGACCCTCGTATTGTAAAACATGCTAAAAAGATAGATTTTATATCCTACGAAGAAATGCTCGAGATGGCATCTTTGGGCGCAAAAGTGATGCAAATAAAAAGTGTTGAGTTTGCAGCCAAATTTGGCTCTCGTATACACGTGAGGTCTTCGTTTGAAGATGCTGAGGGCACTTGGATAGTACCGGAGGAAGAAATTATGGAGAAAAAGGCTGTAAGAGCCATCACCGCAGATGTGAATGAATCAAGGATTACAATTACCCATATCCCAGACAAACCTGGTATAGCTGCTGAGATTTTTAAAAGCTTAGGAGAGTCACACATTGTAGTAGATATGATTGTGCAAAATGTATCTGTAGATGGATACACGGATATGTCTTTTACTGTAAACAAAAACGATGCTCACAAAGCGGAAGAGATTACTAAAAAAGTAGCCAAACAACTAAACGCAAGAAGCGTTCTAAGGGATGATGACGTGGCTAAGATATCTGTGGTGGGAATAGGTATGAAAAGCGCTTACGGGATAGCCGGGCGCATGTTTGAAGTATTGGCTGCCAATAACATAAATATAAAAGCAATATCCACCTCAGAGATAAAAATATCTTGCCTTATAGACGAAAAATATACAGAGCTAGCCGTTAGGGCTTTACACGAAGAGTTTATAGAAAAAGATGAGCCTTGATAAAAAACGAGCAAAAGAAATTTTAGATACTTTTAAAAGCCTAAAAATTGCTGTTGTAGGTGATGTGATGCTTGATCATTATCTTTTCGGCAACGTTGAAAGAATATCGCCAGAGGCCCCAGTACCAGTGGTAGAAGTGTTATCAGAAGAATATAGGCTTGGTGGAGCTGCAAACGTTGCCAGCAATTTAGCTTCTTTAAACGTACAAACCTCTATATGTGGTATAGTGGGTAATGACAGTGCATACACTATAATGTCTAAGAGACTTAAAGAGCTTAACATAGAAGACTTGAATATAATATCAGACAAACCAACCACTCAAAAGACACGCATAATAGCATCTCATCAACAGCTTATTCGTATAGACTGGGAAGATAGAACACCGTTTTTAGATTTTCAAATTATATTAGATAAACTTCCAAAGGATGTAGATGGTGTTATCATATCAGATTATGCGAAAGGTACAATCACAGAAAACCTTTGTCAGACTTTGACAAGATATTATTCTTTTGTTTCAGCAGACCCAAAGCCCCATCACAAAAATTTTTATCGTAATCTATCTGTTATAACACCAAATGAAAAAGAAGCCAAGGCTATGTTAAACGAAGAAGATATATTTAAACTTGGTAAAAGCTTAAAAACCGAACTAAATCTTACATACCTTGCTATAACCCTTGGACCAAAAGGCGTCGCTTTTTTTGAAGACGGTGCTGTGCATACTTACAGCGCAAAAGCTAAAGAGGTTTACGATGTGACAGGTGCCGGTGATACGTTTTTAGCGGTTTTGACTGCAGCTCTACTAGCCGGTGCTAAAACCAACGAAGCCTGTGAGCTTGCCAATACTGCCGCTGGTATAGTAGTATCAAAAATAGGTGCCGCTTCTACTACAATAGAAGAAATCCTTGAAAATATTTAAAACAATCCACCAAATCCCCAATAATCTGATACGCTTTCTAAAAATTCAAAAAGTTCCGATATATTTTTACAATACCCCTTATAACAGCAAGAGCTTTTATCATCTTTAAATACAATTTCTATGATACCATCTTTGCCAACTATAAAATCCACATTTAAATCTTTTTTCTCATAGACTCCTAAATAACCATCGTTCACAGTAAACCACATAAAAATATTCAATCCCAGTACATTTTCAAAATTTTTATAAGAATACACTATAAAATCGTTCCGAAATTCATATGAAACTTCTTCGCAGTCCATTTATTAAAAATAAGTCATAATTCATGATACTTTATGATATATATTACAATACAAAACCATGTGTTTCATAAAAAATTAATACTTTTATGACATAATAGAATACTATGAAGTTAAAAAAATTAAAAGGTATTGTTTTTGGTTTTTTGGTATATGGGCTTTTAATATCAGAGCCTTCATTTTCGAAAGAAGAGCCATTGGAATTGACGCCCGCTAAGGCTGTATCTATATTTATACACAACAACTACAATGTTTTGATAGATAAGTACAACATAGATAAAGCTTATGCAAACTATTTAGAATCAAAGGCTCACACAAATCCAAGCATATACATGAGTAGCGTTCAGCACGAGATAAGAAATGGTGAACTAAGAAGTAGGGATTCCACATCAAATATAGGTATAGCTAAGCTTTTTAGAATGGGTGGTAAAAGAAGTTTGAATATGAAGTTAAACTATGCTCTTTACAAGTCTTCTATTTTTTCTCACGATGACAATGTTAGAAATCTCCTGATAGGATTTATGAGTCTTTATTACCAGGTTATAATAGATAGAATAGCCTTAAGGCAAGCTAAAGATGACCTTGATAACTACGAGAAAGTATTAAAAATAGCTAAGTATCAAAGGGATTACGGGTTTATATCAAACTTAGATTATTTTAAGTTATCTGTTTACAAAGTAAACCTTCAAAGCGCAGTATATCAAGCAAAAGCTCAATACGAAAACGATTTGAAAGAGTTACAAACGTTACTTAGGCTCAAAACACCAATACGACTAAAAGCTGGCTATCCAGTGGCATTTTTGTTAAATCAGAAGCCCAACCTAAAAAAGTATGAAAAACTTGCTTTAAATAGGTTTGACATAAGGGCAGCAAGATATCAACTGCAATCAGACCTTTACAATTTAAAATTTCAAAAAGCCCAAAATATACCAGACTTGACATTTAATTTTGAGATAGACACAGTGGGTATGGATTCAGAAGGAAGAAGATATCCTTTTATGATAGGTGCAGGGCTTAGCTTTCCTCTTCCTATATTTGATAGAAACGTAGGTGGTATTTTAAATGCAGCCTACAGTATCAAACAAGATAAACTTATGCTTAAAAACTTAGAAGATACGGCAAAAACCCAGACTTACCAAGCTTATCAAAACTTCTTGAGTGCCCAGAGAACCTTTAGAGCTTATGTTGAAAAAAAGAAAGAGATTGAGAAAATACTAGATATATCTCAAAAATCTTTTGCTCTAAGGGGTATATCTGTGCTTGACTTACTTGATGCTGAGAGAACCTACAAAGATTTTATGGCAAGCTATAGAAATGCTTTATATCAGCTTATGTTAAATAGAACACTTTTAGATCTTTATAGCAGGGGTAGCTTATGAAAAAACGCAAAATTTTTGTTGGCTCGGCTTTAGCTCTGGTATTTTTTAGTTCTTGTGCTAATCAAAAAGCCCAAGAAAGCACTGCTAAAGATAGCTCTAATCAAACTACTTCAAATATAAAGCTTACAATCGCTAAGCAAGGTGTGTTTGTAAGAAAGCTTAAATTACCAGGTAGCGTTATATCTTCTCCAAATGGAGTGGTAAACGTTACATCATCGGTAAATGGGGTTATAGAAAGGGTGCTTGTAAACATTGGAGAGCATGTGGGTATAGGTCAACCGCTTTTCTTGGTAAAATCTGCAGATGTGGCAAACTTATATTCAAATTATCTTCAAGCAAAAGCCCAATACGAGTTGGCTCTTAAAACCTACGACCTTACTAAAAAGTTGTATGAAATAGGCTCTATGTCAAAGTTTGACCTTGATAACGCATTGGCAAATTTAAAATCCTCAAAAGCTCTTATGGACGGGTACTATGCCCAAATGAAGATAATAGGTTTAAAAGGGACTGGTTCTTATGTGATGACAAAATACATTACAAGTCCAGCTGATGGTGTAGTAGCAAAGTTAAACATACATCCAGGTGAGAAAATAATAGTAGACCCTTATACACCACTTGCTACCATAGTAGACACTTCTCACGTGATGGTAGTGGCGGATGCTTTCTCAAAAGATATAAAGTATATATCTCCTGGGCAAAAAGTGGAGATTACTACATCAGCATATCCTGGGATATCTTTTGAAGGCAAGGTATTTTATGTAGGTGATATAGTAGATCCAAACACTAGAACTTACAAAGTATATATAAGAGTTAAAAACATTAAAAACTTTTTAAAACCAAACATGTTTGTAGATGTAGACCTCACCTCTTCCAAAGAAAACAGCATAGAAATACCTCAATCTGCCCTGGTATTTAAAGATAATCAGTTTTATGTTTTTAAATATGAAAATGGAACTTATGTAAAAACACCGGTAGAAGTATATAAGGTAAAAGGACAGACCGCTTATATCAAATCTGGTTTAAATCCTGGCGATAAAGTTGTAGCATCTGGAACTATACTGATAAGCAAGTGAGCGGGGAGATAATATGAGGTCTTTTATAAATTTTGTACTTCAAAATAAGCTTGTATTTTTATTCTTGGGCATTCTTATTACCGTACTCTCTTATTTTGGTATTAAAAAGCTTGATATTGAGCCGTTTCCAGATTATTCCCCTGTGGTAATAGAAGTTACTGCCATATATGCCGGACATTCTGCTAAAGAAGTAGAAAAACAGGTGACTATCCCGCTAGAATCTGCATTGTCAGCTATCCCTCATTCTACTAAAATAAACACTATGTCACTTTATGGATTATCAGATATAAAGGTGACATTCAAATACGGCGTACCTTATCAGGTTGCAAAACAACATGTTATAAATAGGCTCTCTCAAGCAAACCTACCACCAGGTGTTCAACCTGTGATTCAATCAAACCCAGTGGGTGAGGTGATGAGATTTGAAGTAAGAGGATTAAAAGGCCAATCCCTTACTTATCTTAGAGGCTTAGCAGATTGGCCTATATGTAGACAGATAAAAACAGTGCCTGGTATAGAAGATTGTAATCCTATAGGAGGATTTGTAAAACAATACCAAGTTATAGCTGACCCTCAAAAGCTTGTAAAGTACAACCTCACATTATCCCAAGTCCAAAACGCTATAGCCAATGCAAATATAAACGTAGGTGGAAATTACACAGAGATTGGTGAGCAAACCTATACAATTCGCGGTATCGGGCTTATAAAAAGTCTAAAAGATATAAAAGATATCGTGTTAACCAATTACAACGGTACACCCATCACCGTAGGAGATATAGGAAAAGTCATAGTAGGACATGCTCCAGTTCAAGGTTATATGGGACTTAGCATAAGAGAACCAGGCGGCAAGTGGTACTCTAAGAATCAAACGGTGGTGGTAACAGCAGTGATGAGGAAAACAGCTAAGTCTGTACCTACACTAAAAGCCCTAAACAAGAAGATAAAAGAACTAAACGCTCAGTACAAATCTCTTGGTGTAAAACTCGTACCTTACTATACAAGACAAACGCTTCTTAATGCTGTGGTAAAAAAGATAAAAGAAAACGCTATTATGGGTATTTCGCTTATATTCTTTGTGATATTTATATTCTTAGGGGACCTACCTACCTCAATGATAGTAGCTACCGTAGTACCTATAGCCCTTATATCTACATTGGCTTTTATGGCACTAAGAGGTGAAGAAGCAAACCTTATATCTCTTGGGGCAGTGGATTTTGGCATAATCATAGATAGCGCTATATTGCTTGCGGAAAATATATATAGGATAGCTGAGGAAAAGAAGAATGAAAATACAGACTATGTGATATCTTACGCTACTCTTGATATTGTAAAGCCTCTCATGTTCTCAATCCTTATTATTATAACATCCTTTATACCACTATTTGCTATGAATGGTGCTCAAGGGGTACTTTTTAGTCCTATGGCAAGAACTTACGTGTATGCTCTTACCATAGCTGTGGCTCTTACATTTACTTTTGTACCAGCTACCATAGGACTTATAAAGAAAAACATAAAAGCTAAAGAACCTAAATTAGCGCTAATGCTTACAAATATTTATCTTAAAATCCTAAAACTACTTTTAAAAGTAGCTAAACCATTCGCAATAGTAAGTTTTATTGTAATAGCTATAATGTTGTTTAGTTTTAAGTTTTTAGGAACAGAATTTATACCTACTCTTGATGAAGGCAACATATATTTAAGAATAACCTTTCCATGGTCTATAGCGCTTTCTACATCTCATAAATACGCCAACGAGGTAAGACATTACGTAATGCAATTCCCAGAGGTAGTATCAGTGGATAGTAGAGCTGGAAGACCAGAAGATGGTTCAGATGACGTGGGCCCATACGACACAGAGTATTCTATTCAGCTTTTACCTTATTCGAAATGGCCTGCTGGTATGACAAAGCAAAAACTTGAAGATATCATGAGAAAACACTTTATCAAGATGTTTCCAGGGGCTGATGTAAACTTTTCCCAATATATACAGGATAATTTTGATGAGGTACTCTCTGGGGTAAAGGGCGAAAACTCTCTTAAAATATACGGTCCAAATCTTATAGAGCTTGATAAGTTAGGTAGAGAGATAACACCAATTTTAGAACATACAAAAGGAATGACAGATGTTGGTATGTATAAAGAGCTTGGTCAACCTGAGATAGATGTAAAAGTAAAAAGAGGGGCAGCTGCAAGGTATGGCTTAAATACAGGGGATATATTAAACATTATTCAAGCTGCCATAGGAAGTTCACCTGTTACCGAAGTTCTAGAAGGAGATAGGCAGATAGACCTTGTTATAAGATTCCCAAAAGATTATAGAAGGACCGCAAAAGACATATCATCAATTCCAATCGTTACTCCTAATGGTCAAGTTATAAAACTTGGAGATGTAGCTGATATATATTATCATACGGGTGCTTACTTTATATATAGAGAAAACTACCAAAGATTTTTACCTATAAAATTCAGTATAGTGGGTTCAAATGTGGGAGGGGTTATAAAAAGAGCAAAACAAGAAATAGAAAAATCTGTAAAGCTTCCACCTGGATATCATCTTGAATGGAGCGGTGAATACAAACAAATGATACAAGCTCAAAGGCAGATGGCAGTTATAATACCCTTAGCCGTGGCGATAGCTCTTGCAATACTATATATCTACTTTAAATCTTTAAGATATACGTTGGTAGCATTTTCTAGTGCTGTGGTGGCAATAGGTACTGCCATAGTATCACTTCTTTTATCCCACATGGCTTTTAGCGTATCGTCGGCTATAGGTTTTATATCTATTATGGGTGTATCTATCATGAATGGCTCCATCATCACTACCCAGTTTATAAGACTTTACGAAAACGGACTATCCAAATACGATGCTGTAATAGAAACCATGAAAGATAAGTTTAGACCGGTGCTTATGACAGGTCTTGTGGCGTCTTTGGGGCTTTTACCAGCAGCTATACGAACAGGTATAGGTACTCAAGTACAAAAACCACTTGCTCTAGTAGTGGTAACAGGCATGAGTATAGGTACAATAGCCACTCTTCTTTTAATACCAGTACTTCTTTATCTTGTGCCTCCAAAAGAATATACTAAGTTTTAGATATTAAAAGTGTGGGCCAAGCAAAGGCCCCATGCTTCCATTATTCCTCA